>NZ_JBQXES010000020.1:0-54707 GCF_052599055.1 Thermophilibacter sp. ZX-H3
GGGGCCGGGCAGGAGGTTCAGGAACGCGCGGAGGGAGAAGAGGGAGAACGAGGAGTGGGTCGCAGCGGCGATCGCCGAGGCGACGAGGGAGCGGATGACTAACTATGCCGCTCGTTAGGGGCCACAATCCGGAATTGAGTATCACTCGGTGCGCAAATCCGGAACTGAGTGCCCTCCATCTGCGGGGCGATACGCAAATCCGGAACTGAGTGCGCACGCGACGCCGACCCGACGCTCATATGCGGAACTGAGTGCCCTCTGGCGACGAGACGGTGCGCAAATCCAGAACTGAGCGCGGGCCGGTGCTCAAATCCGGAACTGAGTACCGCCCGGTGCTCAAATCCGGAACTGAGTACCGTCCGGTGCTCAAATCCGGAACTGAGTGCGCACGCGACGCCGACCCGACGCTCATATGCGGAACTGAGTGCCCTCTGGCGACGAGACGGTGCGCAAATCCAGAACTGAGCGCGGGCCGGTGCTCAAATCCGGAACTGAGTACCGCCCGGTGCTCAAATCCGGAACTGAGTACCGTCCGGTGCTCAAATCCGGAACTGAGTGCGGGCTTGCGTCGCGGTTGATACGCAAATCCGGAACTGAGCGACCACACGAGACGGGACTGGCACGCAGTTTCGGAATTGAGTGCCGGGCGGCGCGGGCACAGCGCGCAAATCCGGAACTGAGTGCCGGGGGCGTGATCGATGGCGTGACCGGCGACGCGCCCGGCGTCACTCCCCCTCGAAGGCGACGCCGCGCAGGGCGAGTCGCTCGAAGATGCGGAAGACGTGCGTGTACCAGAGGTCGCTGCGCGACTGCGGGCGCACAAGGACGGTGCGGACGCCGGCGAGGTTGCCGGCGGCGACGTCGGTGAACACCTGGTCGCCGATCATCACGGTCTCCTCGGGCGAGGCGCCCATGAGCCGCATCGCGCGACGCAGGGCGAAGGGCGCCGGCTTCATGGCGTGGTCGACCACCTCGACGCCGAGCTCGCGGGCCGTGCGGCCCACCTGGCTCGAGTGGAAGTTGTTGGAGACGAGGCAGAGCCCGATCCCCGCCGCGCGGGCAGCGTCGAGCCAGGCCACGACCTCGGGCGGCGCCGAGGAGGCGTCGCGCGGCACGCAGGTGTTGTCGCGGTCGAGCAGGACGAGCCGCACGTTCTTCTCGGCAAGCTCCCCCACGTCGACGAGGGGGAGCGACGCCACGTAGCGCCAGGCGCGGAACAGACCCATCGGACGCGCCCTACGAGTTGTTGGCAATGGCCTGCAGGTGCTCGTCGTAGGTCCTGCTGAAGGCGTACTCGGTCTCCCCGGCGTCGTTGGTCCAGAAGAAGAAGTAGAAGTAGCCCTCGTTGATGTAGTCCATGTCGGGCGAGCAGACCGCCTGCAGCGACTCGAGGCCCGGGCTGCAGATTGGGGTCGGCGGCAGGCCCTGGTGGGCGTAGGTGCTGTAGGGGTCGGACTCGTCGTGGACCTCCTCGGCGGAGGGGTCGTGGCCCACCGAGTAGGCGGTCGTGGCGTCTGACTGCAGGAAGCCGTAGTTGGGGTCGCCCATGTTGTCCAAGCGGTTGTAGAAGACGGAGGCGACCTGGGCGCGCGTGCTCGGCGTGGACTCCTTCTCGACGATGGAGGCGAGGTTGACCATCTGCGCCACCGAGAGGCCGTCGGAGGTGGGGTAGCTCAGGTCGAGCGTGGCGAGCTCGGTCTCGAACTGGTCGAGCATCACACGAATGACCTCGTCGGCCGTGACCTCGGTGCTGGAGAAGCTGTAGGTCTTGGGGAAGAGGAATCCCTCGAGCGAGTCGTTCTCCACGCCCTCGAGGAACGAGTAGTCGGCGACGTAGTTCGAGGCCTTGGCCTGGGCGAGGAACTCGTCGGACGTGATGGGCAGCACCTCCTGGACCGCCGCCGCGATGCGCGCGAGCGTGTAGCCCTCGGGAATGGTGAGCGAGATCTCGGCGTTGGGGCCGGTCGTCAGCTGGTTGATGATCGAGGGGAGGTCGGAGCCGGCGGTGAATGAGTAGCTGCCGCTCTTGATGCTCTGCTCGGCGTTCATCTGGCGCGCCTGGTTGAGGAACTCGCTCTTGTTGGAGATGAGGCCAGCGTCGTAGAGCAGGTCGGCCACGACGGAGGCGCCCGAGCCCTCGGGGACGCTCACGGAGACGACGGTGCCCTCGGCGACGGCCTGGGGCTCGCCCTGGGTCTCCTGCGAGCCGAGGCTCGGCAGGATCACGAAGACCACCGCGAGCACGGCCGCCACGGCCACGAGGCCGAGCACGATGAAGGGCGCCCTACTCCTGCGGCGGCTCCTGCCGCCGTGGTGCACGTTGCGGCTGCCGGCGCGTCGGGTGGCGGCGGCGGTGCGGCTCGAGACGCGCGTGCCCGAGAGGGCGGCGCGCGGCGCCGTCGCACCCTGGGACGGGACGCCCGCCTGGGCGCGCGGCCTGCGCTGCCGGCTCACGGGCTGCGACGCGGGGGCGGACTGGGGCACCTGCGCCCGGTTGCTCGTTCCGAAGTGAGACCCGCCATGCCGCGGGGTCGGGTTGGTGGGTGTTGCCATCGTGCCCTCTCAGTTATGTCTGGCGTCGAGCCAGGCTTGCAGAAACAGGCTCGCGGCCACCATGTCGACCTTGCCGCGCATGGCACGCTCGCTGAGCCCTTGTTCCCTCAGGATACGCTTAGCCTCGGCTGAGGACAAACGTTCGTCCTCAAACTCCAGCGGAAGACCGCACGCCGTCGCGATTCGCTCGGCCTGCTCCCGCACGCGCGCCGCCTGGGGGCCCTCCTCGCCCGCGAGCGTCATCGGCCTGCCGCAGACGAGAAGCTCGGGCTCCCAGTCCTCGAGCACGCGCCGGAAGGTGACCGCGTGCGCGAGCACCTCCTGCGCGGGAAGGACGCAGACCGGCGAGGCCACGCGGCCGGCAGGGTCGCTCACGGCGACGCCGACGCGGACCTCGCCGATGTCGAGCGCGAGGACCCTCACGGCCGCTAGATCCCGAGCGCGGCGCGCGCGGCGTCGAGCGCGGCGTCGATGCCGGAGGCGTCGGAGCCGCCGGCCTGCGCCATGTTGGGGCGCCCGCCGCCGCGGCCGCCCACGAGGCCGGCGATGTCCTTGATGATGGCGCCCGCGGCAAAGCCGGCGGAGACCGCGCCGTCCGTACCGCCGGCGAGAAGGGCGACCTTGCCGTCTGGCGTGGCGGAGGCGATGACGCAGGCCACGGCCTCGCCGTTCGCGGCGTCGCGGATGCCGTCCCAGGCGGAGCGCATCTCCTTGCCGGTGAGGCCGTCGATGCGGGCGACCACGGCCTTGTAGCCATCGAGCTGGACGGCGGCCTTGTAGGCGTCGGCGACCTTCGAGGCGCCGGCGCCGGTGGTCGCGGCCTCGAGGGCCTTCCTGGTCTCGCGCAGCTCGTGCTCGAGCGCGGCCACGCGCTCGGCGACGGCGTCCGGGCGGCACTTGAGCTCGCGGGCCACGTCGTCGAGGGCGAGCAGGCGCTCGTCGACGTACTCGATGGCGCCCATCGAGGTCACGGCCTCGATGCGGCGGGCGTTGGAGCCGACGGACCCCTCGGAGACGATCTTGAAGAGGCCGAGGTCGGCGGTGTTGCGCGCGTGCGTGCCGCCGCAGAGCTCGCGCGAGAAGGGCGTCTCGGACTCGCCGGTGGAGACGACGCGCACCACATCGCCGTACTTCTCGCCGAAGAGGGCGACGGCGCCGGAGGCCTTGGCCTCCTCGATGCCCATGACGCGGGTGACGATGGGCTCGGCGGCGAAGATCTGGGCGTTGACCATGCCCTCCACGCGCGCGAGCTGGTCGGCCGTCATGGCCTCGAAGTGGGTGAAGTCGAAGCGCAGGCGGTCGGGCGCAACGAGCGAGCCGGCCTGGGAGACATGGTCGCCCAGGACCTTCTTGAGCGCCGCGTCGAGCAGGTGCGTGGCGGTGTGGTTGCGTCGGATGAGCTCGCGGCGGCCCGCGTCGACCGAGGCCGTGACCTCGTCGCCCACGCGGAGCGCGCCCTCCTCGACCACGGCCGCGTGCGCGTAGAGGCCGTTCTTGACCTTGGTGTCGGTGACGCGCAGGCGCGCGCCGGCGGCCGTCGTGATGGAGCCGGTGTCGCCCACCTGGCCGCCCATCTCGGCGTAGAACGGCGTGGCGTCGAGGACGACCTCGACCTCCTGGCCCGCCTCGGCGCGCTCGGCCTCGGCGCCGTCCGCCACGATGGCGAGGACGCGCGCGGGGGCCTCGTTCTTGTCGTAGCCGCAGAACTCGGTGTCGGCCAGACGGTCGGAGAGCGCGGTCCAGACGTCGTTGAAGGTGCCCCAGGCGTCGCGGTTGGCGTTGGCGCGGGCGCGCTCGCGCTGCTCGGTCATGCAGGCGTCAAAGGCACCCATGTCCACGTCATGACCGGAGGCGGCGCAGATCTCGCGCGTGAGGTCGATGGGGAACCCGTAGGTGTCGTGCAGCTTGAAGGCCACGTCGCCGGGAAGCGTGGCGCCCTCGGCGAGGCGCTCGAGCTCGCCCGCGAGCAGCTCCTCGCCGGCGTCGAGCGTGGCGCCGAAGCGCTCCTCCTCGGCCGCGACGATGCCGTCGATGAGCGAGCGGCTCTCCACGATGGCGGGGTAGTTGTCGCCCATGAGGCGGCAGATCTCCTCGACGTAGGAGCCGAGGAACGCGCCCTTGATGCCCGCGAGGCGGCCATGGTAGACCGCGCGGCGCAGGAGGCGCCGCAGCACGTAGCTCCTGCCCTCGTTGCCCGGCAGGATGCCGTCGCCGATCATGAACGTGACGGCGCGGGCGTGGTCGGCCACGATGCGCAGGCTGCGGTCGCGCGCGGCGTCGGTGCCGTAGGCGTGCCCGGAGAGGCGCTCGCCCATGCCGATGAGCGTGCTCAGCAGGTCGCCGTCGTAGTTGGTGCCCTTGTGCTGCATGATGGCGGCGATGCGCTCGAGGCCCATGCCGGTGTCGATGTTGCGGTGCGGGAGCTCGGGGAGCGAGCCGTCCTCCTGGCGGTCGTACTGCGTGAAGACGAGGTTCCAGAACTCGAGGAAGCGGTCGCAGTCGTCGCAGCCGGGGCCGCAATCGGGGCCGCCGCAGCCGAACTCCTCGCCCTGGTCGAAGTAGATCTCCGAGCACGGGCCGCAGGGGCCGGTGGGGCCGGCGGCCCAGAAGTTGTCCTTCTCGCCGAGGCGCGAGATGTGGTCGTAGGGGACGCCCTGCTCGTGCCAGAGCTCGATGGCCTCGTCGTCGTTCTCGAAGACCGTCATGTAGAGGCGCTCGGGCGGAAGGCCCAGGTGCTCGGGGCTCGTGATGAAGTCGTAGGCCCAGGCGATGGCGTCGGCCTTGGAGTAGCCGCCGAAGGAGAAGTTGCCGAGCATCTCGAAGAACGAGAGGTGCGTGGCGTCGCCGATGTTCTCGATGTCGTTGGTGCGCAGGCACTTCTGGCAGGAGCAGGCGCCGATCTCGGGCATGGTCTTGATGCCCTGGTAGTACTCCTTGAACTGGTTCATGCCCGCGTTGGTGAGCAAGAGCGACGGGTCGTCGGGCACAAGCGACGACGAGGGATACAGCTTGCAGCCCTTGCTCTCGAAGAACCGGAGGAAGTCCTCGCGGATCTCGGCGGTGGTCATGGTCTTGTAGTCGGCGGTGCTCATATCGCTCCCCTGCGGTCGGGTCCTGGTGCGCATACAACCTTGTCAGTATAGCGCGAGCAGCCCTTCCGCGTGGTACGTCACGCAATCGCCGGGTTTTTCAGCTGGGCGCCGCGCGGCACCGGGGGGGCGGTGAGGCGAGAAGGGCGCGAGAAGGACGGGGGCTCCCCTACTTCTCGCCCTTCTCGCCCTCGCGAAGGCGCTCGACGAGGCGCTCGACCGGGTGCTTGGGGCGCGGGGCGGCCGTGGCGGACTCGTGCTCGCGCGTCGCCGGGAGGATCTCGGACTCGGCGAAGCGCTCCTCGCCGAGGGCGTCGCTCGCGGGGACGGGGTTGCCGGAGGCGTCGTGGAAGGGCGTGCCCTTGAAGAGCGCGCCGTCGTAGGACACGATCTGCTCGCCCGTGCGCGTCTCGAAGTAGAAGACGAAGAGCCCCTTGGCGATGGCGCAGAGCGGTATGGCCACGACCATGCCGAGCGGCCCCAGGAGCGCCGAGCCGATCATGATGGCGAGCAGCGACAGCACGGGGTGAATCTGCATCGTGGACTGGTTGATGCGCGGCACGATGAGGTTGTCCGTGACGTTTTGCGCCACCATGGCCGCGATCATCGTCCAGAACGCCATGACGGGGCTGTAGAAGAGCGCCACGCCGGTGGCCACGATCGCCGAGATCGACGGGCCGACCACCGGGATGAAGTTCAGCACGCCGGAGAGCACGCCCATGAGCCCCGCATAGGGGTGGCCGGCGAGCATGAAGCCCACGCACGCGAGGCTGCCCTGGATGATGGAGTCGATGAGGGTGGAGCGCAGGTAGCCGCCCACGGAGCGCGAGACGACGGCGAGCGTGACGCGGTAGTTCTCCGAGCGGCGGGGTCCGAGCACGAGGCAAATCTCGTCGTTGATGCGCGGGTAGTCGCAGACGAGCCAGAACGCGAAGACGAGGCCGAGAAACACGGTGAAGACCGCCGACGCGATGTTGCTCACGGCGGGGACGAGCCCGTTGCTGATGGCGCCGAGCAGCGCGGAGACGAGGCCCGAGAGGATGCTCTGGAGTGAGCTGATGAGCGAGCCCGTGTCCACGTACTCGCCGATCTGCTTGAGGATGTCGTGCTGGCGCTCGAGGTCGGCGAGCCACGACCCCATCTCGGAGATGCGGGCCGGCAGGTCGCGCAGCAGGTCGGTCATCTGGGCGAAGAACAGCGGGATGATGAGCGAGAAGAGCAGCACCACCGCGAGGGCGACCACGATGACGCCCAGGATCGAGGCGACGCCGCGCGGCACGCGATGACGCGCGAGCCAGTTGACGAGCGGCGAGGCCACGTACGCGATGAGGCAGCCCGTCGCGAGGAACAGAAGCACGCTCGAGAGGCGCCCCAGCACCATGAGCACGACGGCCGCCACGAGGATCGCCCCCACGACAGTCCACACCCTGAGGCAGGCAAGGCGCACCCGCGCCGCCCTCTGATCCATGTCTCTCCTCCCGTTGCCCGTTCGGGTGCCTAGTTGCCTATTTGGGGACAGGCCCCCTTTAGGCAAGTTTTCATCCCTGCAAACTTGCCTAAAAGGGGCCTGTCCCCAAATAGGCAACTAGGCAGATCAGGCCAGCCGGCCCTCCGGGTCGATCTTGTCCTGAATGCGGCGCAGCGTGCGGCGCAGGAGGCGCGAGACCTGGACCTGCGAGACGCCCAGGCGCTCCGCGATCTCCACCTGGGTGAGCCCGTCCTCGAAGCGCATCTTGACGACCTCCCGCTCGCGCGGGGAGAAGTCGGCGACGGCCTGCTCGAGCACGATGCGGTCGTCGGTGGCGGCGAGGTCGGCGTCCTCGGTCGCGTAGTGGTCGATGACCGACGGGGCCTCCTCGTCGTCGGAGGACCCGCCGCCCTCGAGCGGCACCGAGCTGTAGGCGCTCGAGGACTCCATCGCCTCGAGCACCTCGTCGACCGAGGCGCCCAGGTAGTCGGCGATCTCGGCCACCGAGGGGCTGCGCTGCAGCTGGTTGACGAGCTCGTCGGTGGCCTGGTTGACCTTGGCCGAGAGCTCCTGCAGGCGGCGCGGGACGCGCACCGACCAGCCCTTGTCGCGGAAGTGGCGCTTGATCTCGCCCATGATCGTGGGCGTGGCGTAGGTCGTGAACTCCAGGCCGCGCTCCGGGTCGAAGCGGTCGATCGCCTTGATGAGGCCGATCGTGCCCACCTGGACGAGGTCCTCGAGGGACTCGCCGCGGTTCTTGAACTTGGACGCGAGGAAGCGGACGAGGTTGAGGTGGCTCACGATGAGCTGGTCGCGCGCCTCGGCGTCCCCCTCCTGCTTGTAGCGGCGGAAGAGCTCGCGGGTGCGGTCCTTGTCCCAGGCGGCGCGGCCCGCGCGCGACCCCGCCCGGGCGCCACGTCGCCCGGAGAGGTCCCTACTCTCCATGGGCGTCCCCCGCCCGCTTGACGAGGTGCAGGACGCGCCCGTCCTCGGAGACCGAGAACACGTCGCACACGGCGGAGAGCAGCACCTCGACGAGGTCTATCGACTCGTCGTCAGGCTCCTCCTCGCCAAGCGAGAAGTCCATGGTCATGGCGTCCGGCGCAAGCGAGAAGGACACGTCGACGGCGTCCGGGGACGTCGCGCACGCGTAGACGAAGCCCTCCTCAGCGACCATGCGCACGTCCTCCACGTCGTCGACGCTCATGTCGCAGCAGACGGCCAGGGTCGAGGCCGTCATGCGGACGGAGCGGGCAAATCCGGCCTCCGCGGGGACGCGAAGGCGCACGTTCTTCTCGGTCATCACTACTCCTGCTCGGTGTCCTCGGTGGCGGGGGCGTCGGCGGCGGACACCTCGCCGTAGTCGACGTAGCGGACGGGGGCGCGGTCCGGGCGCTCGGCGCGCTCGGCCTCGGGGGCCTCCTCGAGCTGGGCGGCGTGCTCGGCGGGCCCGGAACCGGTGATCCGGGACATGACGCTCGCCACCCCCGAGGCGGCGCTCTCGGCGACGCGGTTGACCGCGCCGGTGACGCTCGAGGCGGTGCCGGAGACGGCGGAGACGTCCGCCAGGATGCCGTTCAGGCGCTCCACGGAGACGCTGGCCGCGGCGATGGTGGTCTCGGCGCTCTCGGCGAGCGGGGCCATGTGCTTGGCGGCGGGCTCGAGCTCGTCGACCACGCCGTCGAGCTTGGCCACGACCGGCTGGACCTGCTCGATGAGGTCGTTGGCCGAGGTGGTGACCTTCTCGATGTCGCGGCGGGCGCTGCGCACGGTGAGTGCGATCTCGACGACGGCCCACACCCCGACGACGACCAGCACGAGCAGAGCGATTTGCAGGTAGTCCATAGCGCCCTCCTTAGAGCGTCCGTCTCGGGGAGATGATGCCCCGAACCCTCATTCTACCCAAGTGAGCCGGCGTCATGCCCGCTCTTCTCGGCGTCCGCGACATCCCTGCCGATCGCCTCCTGCCGCCAGGCCTCCCAGCCGCGCGGGCTCGCCTGGTAGAAGCACCCGCGCTCGAGCCCCTCGGGCAGGTAGCGCTGGGGTACCCAGCCGCCCGGGTAGTTGTGCGGGTAGAGGTAGGGGCCGTACTCGTCGGAGCCGGGGCGGTGCCGGTCGCGCAGGTGGCTCGGGACCTCGCGGCGGGGACCCCGGCGGACCTCCTCGAGCGCGGCGTCTATGCCCGCCTCCGCGGCGTTGGACTTGGGCGCGAGGGCGAGGTAGGTTGCCGCCTGGGCCAGGTTGATGCGGCACTCGGGCATGCCGATGACCTCGGTGGCGCGGAAGGCGGCATGCGCCACGAGCAGGGCCTGCGGGTCGGCGTTGCCGATGTCCTCCGAGGCGCAGATCATGATGCGCCGGGCGATGAACTTGGGGTCCTCCCCTGCGTCGAGCATGCGAGCGAGCCAGTAGAGGACGGCGTCGGGGTCGCTGCCGCGCATGGACTTGATGAAGGCGGAGATGACGTCGTAGTGCATGTCGCCGGACTTGTCGTAGGGCAGGCCACGGCGGGGGTTGGCCTCGACGACGTGCTCGCGCGTGATGAGGAGCGGGGCGGGGCCGCCCTTCTCGCCCGCGGCGGCGCCGTCCTCCGGGGCGTCCACCATCTGGGAGGCGAGCTCGAGCGAGGTGAGGGCCGCCCGGCCGTCGCCGCCGGCCAGCGTCACGACCTCGTCCTCCGCCTCGGGCGAGAGCTCGAAGCGCCCGGCCAGGCCCTCCGGGGCCGCCACGGCGCGGCGCACGAGCTCGCGGACCGACGCGTCGTCGAGCGCGGTGAGCTCCACGACGCGGCTGCGGCTAATCAGGGCCGAGTTGACCTCGAAGTAGGGGTTCTCCGTGGTGGCGCCCACGAGGACCACGATGCGGTCCTCGACGGCATGCAGCAGCGCGTCCTGCTGGCTGCGGTTGAAGCGGTGGATCTCGTCCACGAAGAGGATGGTGCGCCGGCCGAGCGTGAGCAGCCGGGACTCGGCCGCCTCGATCTCGCGCCGGAGATCCTTCACCGTTCCCGTGATGGCGCTGACCTCGACGAACTCAGCGTGCGTGGAGTTGGCGATGATGCGCGCGAGCGTGGTCTTGCCCGTGCCGGCGGGGCCGTACAGGATGACCGAGGAGAGCGTGTCGTGCTCGATGGCGCGCCGGAGCCACGAGCCCGGGCCCACGGCCTGCGCCTGGCCGACGTAGCCGTCGAGCGTGGCGGGCCGCATGCGCGCGGCGAGCGGGGCGTTGTCGTTTTTGCGCGCGGTCTCGACGCGCGTGAACAAGGTATCCATGGGAACGATTGTACGCCATCGCGCGCGGGGCCGCCGACCACGCCCGCGATATGGTGGAATTGGGTATACTTGCCGTGCACGGCAAAGCCCGTCGTGTAAATGCCTCTACGGGCGGCGCTGTGATTCGGTTAAGGGGCTAGCTGCAACTAGCCCCTATCCCTCTTCTCGCGTTCCATCCGCCATCGCCTATACCGGTCGCGAATGCCGAGCGCGCGCTCGGCCACGAGGAGCGCCGTTGAGACGGCACTCAGTATGTGCTGAAGCAGCTCAAAGAACTGTTCCATGGGCAACCTCCCTTCCGGGTCTGTGGACCCATCCCGGAGCGCCACCCGCGCGCGGACTTTACTGTGAAGTCCTATAATAGCGTATTTTGTATACTATTTATTGTTATAGTTTGTATACTAAAACCAATAATGTTACTCCAAACTGACAGGAAACTGACCGCGAGCTGCGGCCGTGGTCGTATCCACGCGTTAAAACCGCGCGGTGGACCTTTGGCAATCAGAACGCGTGAGGCGCGTCTAGGACAGGTGCTTCCTCACGAAGGCGTCAACCGTGGACCAGTAGAGCTCGGGGTCGGTGCTCGCGGAGAGGCCGTGGCCGGCGCCGGGGACGACGAGCTTCTCCTTCTGCTCGCTCGCGCATGCCTCGTAGCACTCGTCGAGCATCGAGAAGGGCACGAAGTCGTCCTCGTCGCCGTGGATGAAGAGCATGGGGACGCTCGCCTGGCGAAGGCTCTCCACCGCCGAGGCGGTCTCGAAGGTGTAGCCCGCGCGAAGCAGGCACGCCGCGTCCGCCACGTTCAGGATCGGGAAGCTCGGCAGGCCGAAGACGTTGTCGAGCTGGACCACGAACTCGTCCCACACGCTCGTGTACCCGCAGTCCTCCACGATCAGGCGCACGCTCTCGGGGAGGCCGTCCAGCCCGGAGGCGGCCATGACCTCGAAGCCGCCCATGGAGGCGCCGAAGAGCATGATGCGGGCCTCGGGGTCGGCGGCGACGATGTCCTCGATCCAGCCGATAAGGTCGTGCGCGTCCTGCCAGCCCATCTGGATGAGGCCCGTGTCGACGTTGCGCTCGTGCCCGCGCGCCGCCGGCATGAGCACGCTCATCCCCATCTGCGCGAAGTGGTAGGCGTACTTCGCCATGTCGGCGGGCTCGCCCACGTAGCCGTGGCAGACCACGGCCCAGGCGTGCCCGTCGGAGTACGCGGCTCCGTCATCGCCGTCGAGCCGCCAACCGAGAAGGACCGTGCCGTCCTCGGCCTGGTGGGAGACGCTCTCGCGCGTGGCGTCGAACCACGCCGCGGCCTGATCGGCGTAGGCGTCGTCGGCCTTCGCCTCCCGGTGCCCCTCGAGCCCGTCCACCTTGCCGGAGCCCATCGAGCGGGCCATCGAGACCTCCGCGTGCGGGTTGAGCGCGAAGTCCACGAGGAAGTTCCCCACGAAGCCCAGGCCGATAAGCGCGAGCGCGACGAGCGCACCCGCCACCGCGGCCACAATCCTCTTGGTCCTTCTCGCGAGCGCCATGCATCCTCCCCTGTCCGGCTCCGAGCGGGACATTATAACAGTCTGTATTGTTTCACTCTCGCGTTGAGGGAGGGCGCTGCGCCCGACCTGACAGAGCGCCCCGGCGACTCTGTCAGGCTACGCGCGGACGCCGGCCGAGAAGTACCCGCGCTGCGGGAAGAGCTCGGCCGCGTGGGGGAAGAGCGCCTCGCAGGTGGCGATGAAGTAGTCGTCGGTCATCGAGGAGATGAAGTCCACGACGGTCTGGTCGGGGTCGGACTCCCAGTCGTAGGTGCGGCCGTAGTGCGCGAGGCGGCGCTCGGTGGGCGCCACGTGGTGCGCGAAGACCGCCGCGGACTCGTCGCCGGCCGCAAGGGCCGCGAGCTCGTGCTCGTAGAGCGCCGAGAAGAGCTCGCGCACCTCGGCGGAGAAGTCTCCGTTGACCTCTCCCGCGCCGTAGATCTTCTCGTAGTTCTCGCGCTTGGCGCGGCGCATCTCGGCAAAGCCCTCCGGGCTCATCTCGATGCGGTCGCGGCCCACGCTGTGCTCCACGACGTCGGCGACGAACGAGGAGAGCGCCCAGGCGTTGTAGGCGCCGCCGAGGCCGTCGTCGAAGGTGTCCTCCGAGCAGAGGCCGGCGCGGATGGCATCCTGGCGGTCCTTGCCCACGTAGGCGATGATGTCGGAGACGCGCACGACGCAGCCCTCGAGCGTCATCGGGCGCAGGTGGGAGATGGTCTCGTCGCCGCACTCCCAGCAGGAGGCGACCACGCGGTCGAAGGTGTCGAACTCCGCGAGGCCGCTCGTCTCGAAGACCTGCTGCTCGAACTCGCCGTTGTGGCAGAGGGCGCCGTCGAGGGTCTGCAGGCTCACGTTGCGCCCGGCGAGCACGTCGACCACGCGGACGCTCTGGACGTTGTGGAAGAACCAGCGCCCCGTGCGGGCGTGATAGACGTCGTTCAGGAAGCGCTCGCCGGCGTGGCCGAAGGGCGTGTGCCCGAGGTCGTGCGCGAGCGCGATGGCCTCGATGAGGTCGAGGTTGAGCCCGAGCGCGCGGCCGATGTCGCGCGCCACGCGGGCCACGAGCTGCACGTGCAGGCCGCGCCGCGCGAGGTCGTCGTTCGCGCGGAACGAGAAGACCTGCGTCTTTCCCGCCATGCGGTTGTACGCCGGGAGGTGCACGACCTTCTCGGCGTCGCGCACGAAGGCGGGGCGGACGCAGGTGTCGCGGTCGCGCTCGCAGGAGTCGCGGCGGATGGCGGAGGCGTCGCGGCACGCGAAGGGCGAGAGCTCGCCGGACGCGAGCCGCTCCCTGACGGCCGTGGCCGCCTCCTCGGAGAGCCGCCCCGTGAGCCCGGGCGCGAGCCTGTTCTCGCCTTCCGCCATATCAGCCCTCCTACTCGTTGACGACGAGGCAGCCCATGTCGAGGCGGTGGCCCCACTCGCCCATGACGCCCTCGTAGGCGCAGCGGGCGTAGACGCCGCCGAACTTGCCGCGGAAGAGGAAGAGGCCGAGGAGGTTGTTGGCCTCGACGGGCTCGGCCGGGTCGGAGCCGTCCGGGCGCGGGGTGGCGCCGCCCACGATGACGGGCGTGCGGTAGGCCGGGTCGAGGCGCTCGACCGTGGCGCCCTCCTCGCACGCGGCGAGAAGGACGCGCCACCACTCGTCGCGGTCCATGCGGTCGACGCCGGCGACGGCCTCCGGGGCGCGATAGGCGCCCGCGGGGCGGACGAGCCAGTCGTCCTGCTCGGAGAGGTAGCGGTTGACGTCGCTGTCGCGCGTGAGGACGTGGGCCTCGGGGACGTGGGCGCGCACGAAGGCGAGCTCGATCGGGTCGAGGATGGACTCGACGGCCTCGGAGTGCAGGACGGCGAAGAGCGAGTTCACGGACGCCGGCCAGGTGCGGAAGCCGCCGATGACGCAGGCGAGGCCGCGGCGGGCCGCCTCGACGAGCGCGTCGACGCCCTCGCAGGGCTTCTCGATCATCTCGCCGACGAGCGCGCGGCGGTAGACGCAGGCGATGGGGCCCTGGGAGTCGACGAGGCGACGGGTGCCCGCGGCCTCCTCGATGCGCAGGTCGCGGATGTCAACGAAGCGCGCGAAGACGCCCTCGTCCGCCATGCGCTCGATGAGGTCGGCGAACTCGCCCTCCGAGGCGCTCTCGGCGTAGTCGACGATGCCCACGACGGGGCGCTCGGGGTGGTGGGTGCCAGCATCGGCGTTGGCCCAGGAGTAGTAGGTCTCGCGCAGCGCCGCGATCATGCCGTCGGAGATGTCGAAGGTCTCGATCGAGCGGTGGCGCTCGGCGAAGCGGCGATAGGACTCGGTGCGCTGGATGGCGCGGGTCACGTCGACGGCGACGGTGGTGCCCACGGCGCTGTCGGTGGACACGCCGGCGAAGGTGAAGTCGCCGGTCTCCTCGTTGAAGAGGACGTCAAGACGGGCGAAGGGGATGATCTGCTCGTAGCCCGTGGGGATGAGCGTCAGCTCCTCGGCACGGGGGTCAAGCCCGAAGAGGGCCCTCAGGTCGGGGTCGACGAGGTAGCGCTTGGTGACCTTCTCGAGGATGCGGCCCATGGTCTCGGCCGCCTCGGTCAGGATCTCGATCTCAGCGGTGCCGAGGACCTTGGGCGTGAGCGCCCACGTGGACGTGCCGTCGTGCTCGACGATCGGGTGCGAGGCCTCGAGGTAGGCGTCGCCGGCGGCGCGACCCTCCGCGTCACCGCCCAGCTCCCTCACGATGTCGCAGAACTCGTCCTCGAGCGCACGGCCCCTCAGCTTGCTCATATATGCTCCAAACGGTCAGACAGTTGCTCACGCGTGCGGGTCCCGACCCGTCACGCGGCGAGCATTGTAAGCGTTACCAGCGAAAAGCACAAATTTCACGACTTTTTTACGCGAAGAATTTATCGATTTGTGGACCCTTGGTGGAGCGGGGGCGCAAAACCTGCTACCGGCCCGTGGCGCGGCGCCTACGAGACGAACCAGAGCGCCTCGGCCGGGCGGACCTCGAACCCCATGGACCGCTCGAGCGCGAGCGAGGCCTCGTTGTCCGGCCAGACCTCCGCCCACGGGAGCTCTCCGGCGGCAAGGTGCGCGGAGACCTTCGCCGCGGCGAGAGCCGTCCCCCAGCCCTCGCGCCGGTGCCCCTCGAAGACCTCGAGCATCCCCATCGAGCCCTCCTCGTGCTCGCCCACGAAGCCCACGATCCTGCCCGCCTCGAAGCCGCCGAGGAACTTCCCCGCCTCGAGCGCGGCCTCGAGCTCGCCCGGGGCGAGGTACTCCGGGTGCGCGTAGCGCTCGCGCACCACGCCGGCATAGGCCGGGGTGAGCACGCGGATGTCGCGGGCGGGGTCGGTCGGGGGCACGCCCTCGCGCCACACCACCACGTGGCAGGCTCGCTCCCGGCCCCCGAAGGCGCGGGCCACCTCGCGAGCGAGCGCGCGCTTGCCGCAGACGCAGGTGGTCCCTCCCGCGGCGCCGAGGCAGGTGAGCGCCCGGCGCACGAGGCGGCGGCTCGGGCCGGCCACGATCCTCATGCCTCCCGAGAGGCCCACCACGACGGCGCCCTTCTCGGCGAGAAGGACCTCGCCCGCGCCCCGGCGCAGGCACTCGGCGAGGGGCAGCGCGTCGTCGCCATACCCCTCCACGATCTGGAGCGCGCGCTCGCGGCGCGCGGCGGGGTCGTCGCGCGTCGCGTCGACGACGAAGGAGAGTCGCTCCGCCATCATCTCCTGGCCGAGGGGGCCGGGGTGGTCGGAGCCGTCGGCGAGCAGCTCCGGAAGGCGGTCCGCGTCGAGCAGCGGCGCGGCCTCCACGAGGCGCATCCGCGCGTGGGCCCCCGCGGCGGCGCGGACGATCGCGTCCACCTCCGCGGCGCAGCTCCTCGGGTGCGTGGGGTAGACGTCCTCGGTGTGCGGCGGGCAGGTGAGGACCCAGATCGGCGCGTCCGGGAACGCCTCGGCCAGCTCGTAGAGGTAGGTTCGCACGTCGCGCTCGACGCGCGCGGCCTGGCAGGGCTCGTAGCGGTAGTTCTCGCCGAACTCCACGACGACGCCCGCCGCGTCCACGCGCTCGGAGAGGCCGACGAGCGAGCCGGGCTGGAAGACCTGGCCGCCCAGGCCCTGGTTGACGAGGTCGAGCCCCAGGTGCTCGGCGAGAAGCGCGCACCAGGAGCGCGAGGGGTCGCGCGCGACGAAGCCCTGGGCGATGGAGTCTCCGAGCACGACGAGCTGGCGGCGCGCGGCCACGGGCTCGAGGTAGGTCCCGTCGCAGGTGACGGTGCGCACGGCGCAGGAGGTGAGGCACGGCAGCCAGACCCGGACGTGATGGGGCTCGCCCATGCCGGGGAGGTGCTGGAGGCCGGGCTCGGGGCCGGCCGCGGGGTCGTCGAGGAGCCACGTGACGAGGTTCTTCTCGTCAGGCAGGGCGAGCGGGAGGCGTCGGCCGTCGACGACGGCGGATATGCCGTCGAAGGGCGGGCGAGGGCCGTGCGGGTGGCGCTCGACGTCCGCGAGCACGGAGGCCGCGCCGCGCGGGGTGGGGTCCACGCGAGCCTCGAGCGTGAGGCGGGTGGCGTCGGTCTCCATCTCGAGGCAGACGCCCGCCGTGGCCACCGCGAGCTGGCGGTAGAGCCCGGGATGCCAGGCGCGGACGCTCCCCACGGCGCGCAGCTGCTCCGGCGCGAAGCGCGCCGGGCGGACCCAGCCGTCCTTATCGGTTGTGAATCCGAGCGCGCCGTGGAGGAAACCCGACGCGCCGGCGCTCATCTCAAGGCCCATGCTCCCTCTCGAAGTTGCCTAAAAGGGGCCTGTCCCCTTTTAGGCAAGTATTGTGTCACAAGCTGGCGGCTACTCGCCCTCCAGGACCGGCTCGTAGAACTCCTCCTCGTCGTCGAGCCTGAGGACGAGCACCTGGCCCAGGCCCGCGCCCGCCGCGGCGGCGCTGTCCACGTCCCAGCGGTCCGCGCCCACGCGCACCATCCGGGCGAGCCCGTCCTCCCCCACGGCCGGGCGGTCCACCTCGTGGGCCATGCGCTCGAGATAGGGGGTCGGGGTGTGGCCCGCCACGATGACGGGGCCGCGCGCGTCCCCGCCCGAGAGCCCCTCGGCGGCCCCCCAGAAGTCCTCCCTGATCCACGTGAGGTCCTCGGGGTCCTGCGCCGAGAAGAACGTCTCCACGGCGGCATCCCCCCACGCCTCCGGCGTGACGCGGCCGAGCCGCACGCCGGCGTGCACGAAGAGGAAGAGCCGCCCCGCCACGCGCGCACTCGACCAGCGCGGCAGTCCGGCGACCCAACCGAGCAGCTCGTTCGCCTCGTCGTCCTCGATCTCGGAGAGGCCGGCGGAGGTCATGGCTCCACCGTTGAGCCCCCAGTTCATGGCGGCGAGGCCGTCCCCGGGGCTGTTCACGCAGTCGATCATGAGGTCCTCGTGGTTGCCCATGAGGACGGTCACGTTGGGCAGCCCCCGCACGACCCGCAGGACGCCCACCGGGTCGGGCCCGCGGTCGATCATGTCGCCCAGGCAGAAGAAGCGGTCGTCCCCGGAGGGTGACACGCGGTCGAGGGCGCGCTCGAGCGCGGCGCGGTGACCGTGCACGTCCGAGAACACGTATGTTGCCATCTCGGGCCCTCCCTGACCGAATCCTGCGCGGGGCGCATCACCCCTCCCGCTAGCCTACACCCTCGCCGTCTCGGCCGGGCCCCGCGGGCGGGCGAGCGGTCGGGGCGTAACCTAGGAGCGTCGCGTTTTGCGGCGCGAGCGGCGCATCCTGAGCACCCAGGCGGGCGCGGAGCCGACCTCTATGACGCGGGCGGGAAGATGGCCCTCCCCCGCCGCGCGCACCACCGCGACCACCTCGCGCATGGTCGGCTCGAGGCGGGCGCCCTTGAGGCGGCACTCCCACACCACCACGACGGTCCAGCCCGCCTCCACGAGGCGGGCGCTGTCGCGCGCGTCGCGGGCACGGTTGCGCGCGAACTTGTCCTGCCAGAAGGCGGAGTGCGTCTTGGGGCGCGAGGGGGAGCAGTGTGGGCAGCGGTGCCAGAAGCACCCGTGCACGAAGATGGCCACGCGCCGCCCAGGGAAGCACACGTCGGGGTGGCCCGGCGCCTTCTTCCAGTGGAGCCGATAGCCCGTGAGCCCCGCCTCCCGCAGCGCGGCGCGCACCTTGAGCTCAGGCTTGGTGTCCTTGCTCCGGTTGGCCTGCATGACGTGGCGGGTTGCCTCCGAGGAGGCGGGCGGGGTGTCCGGGCGCGGGCGTGCGGCGCGCGCTACCACGTGAAGGGCGCGTCCGGCGCCGAGGGAGCCCCCTCGAAGCTGAGGTCGCCCGTGAGCTCGCGCGCGGCGGCGAGGTCGAGGTCCGGGGAGCAGAGCCCCGAGATCACCTCGCCCACCCGGCCGCGGGCCCTGTCCCAGAGGTCCCAGAAGCCGTCCTCGCTGACCTCGCCCGTGAAGGGGTTCTCCCAGGCGACGTGCTCGCGGTTGTCGAAGGCGGAGCGGGCGTCGGCGCGGTCGCGGTGCGACATCGCGCAGACGAGCGAGAAGGGCGTGCGGCCGAACGCCCGCTCGAGGGTGCCGATGACCGCGCGCTTGCGGCCGCCCGGCGAGTCGAAGACCCGCTGCACGAGGCGGAACTCGATCGCGGCGGTGGAGAAGGTCCTCGGGTCGATGGCCTTTCCATAGACCCACAGGGCCACGTAGAAGTACACCTTGTCCACGGCGGCCAGGACCTCATGGCTCGCGGCGAGCGTGTGGGCGTGCGGGCGATACGTCGAGACCGTCTGGCCGGTGAGCGAGAAGAGCACCGCCTCGTCGAGGTCGCGCTCGACCTCCGCGTGGACCTTCGAGGCGGCGCGCTCGTCGAGCCCCTCCACGCCCGCGTCGCAGATGCCGTTCTGCCAGTGGTAGACGAGGGGGTGCACGGTGGAGTCGAGCAGCCAGTGGCAGGCGAAGCCGGCCACGTAGGCCCGGGCAAGGGTGCGCTCGCGGCCCTCGAGGCCGGCGGCGGCCTCGCGCATGGCGAGCATCAGCAGCGCCGGGCGCGCCGCGTGCATGGCGTTGCCGAGTGGGGACCACTTGCGCATGAGCGGGTCGATCACCAGGTAGAAGAGGGGGTCCGGCCCCTGGTTGCCCAGGAGGAACGCGTCGGTCTCGTCATCTGTCCTGAAGCCGAGCAGGTCCCGTACCTCGTCGAGGGACTCCCGGCCAAAGAGGTCGTGCGTGAGGATCGCGGGCATGGCGCGCCTTTCGTCGTGTGTGCTCCCCCGATTATGCCACGGCGTCGGGCTTGTCCGTGCCACCGGCGTCAGGTTTGTTTGGCACGCGAGTCGCGTGCCAAACAAACCTGACGCCGGTGGCACGGACAAGCCCGACGCCGGTGGCACAGACTCTTTTACGCACTTCTTACCGCACGCGTGCCCCGTGCTCGACTACCATGGAAACGTTGCGTCGCCACAACGGGAGGGGCCTCATGGCTAGCCAGAAGATGACCAAGGCAGAGAAGAGCTGGATCGTCTACGACGTGGGCAACTCAGCCCTCGTTCTTCTCGCCACGAGCGTAATCCCCATTTACTTCTCCTCCCTCTCCCCCGACGGCGGGGTCGTGGTGGCGTGGAGCTACGCCGAGACGGTGGCATCGCTCATCATCGCGCTGCTCATGCCCGTCCTGGGCTCGATCGCGGACATGCAGGGCATGAAGAAGAAGTTCATCGTGGGCTGCGTGGGCACGGGCGTCATCGCCACGGTAGCGCTCGGCTTTGTGACCACGGCGCTCGCATTTCTGATCATCTACGTCATTTCCTCCGTGGCGCTGAACTCGTCAATGGTCTTCTACGACGCGCTTCTTGTAGACACCACGACCGACGAGCGCATGGACGAGATCTCCTCCCAGGGCTACGCGTGGGGCTACATCGGCAGCTGCGTGCCCTTCATCGCCTGCCTGGGCGTTGTCCTGGGCTACGAGGCGCTCGGCATCACCCTGCAGACCGCCATGCAGATCGCGTTCGTCATCACCGGCGCGTGGTGGGCCGTCTTCACGGTGCCGCTGCTCAAGAACGTGCAGCAGAGGCACTTCAAGCCGCGCGAGCCGCACGCCGTCTCCCGCGCCGTCCGCGGCCTTGCGGGGACGCTGCGCGAGATCTGGGCGAACCGCGCCATCCGCTACTACATGATCGCGTACTTCTTCTACATCGACGGCGTGCACACCATCATCAAGCTCTCCACGAGCTACGGCACCGAGCTGGGGATCGACTCCACGCAGCTCGTGCTCGCGCTTCTCGTCACGCAGTTCGTGGCCTTCCCGAGCGCCATCATCTACGGCCGCCTCTCGTCGAAGTACGGCACGCGCCGCATGCTGCTGATCGCCATCGCGGCCTACTTTGGCATCACCCTCTTTGCCGCGTTCTTCCTGCGCTCGGCCGCCGAGTTCTGGTTCCTGGCCATCCTCGTGGGCATGTTCCAGGGCGGCATCCAGGCGCTCAGCCGCAGCGAGTTCGGCAAGTTGGCCCCTAAGGAGCGCGCCAACGAGTACTTCGGCTTCTTCGACATCTTTGGCAAGTACGCCGCCATCCTGGGCACGTTCCTCGTGGGCACGTTCACCGCGCTCACCGGCAACTCCAGCCTCGGCGTGCTCTCGATCGCGGTGCTCTTCGTCGTGGGCTTCCTCGTGATGCTGCGCGTCCCGGAGCGCACGGCGTAGGCTTTGGCCGGCAGCGGTGCGGTTCCACGGGCACGCGTAGCCTCGCTTTTTCAGCAATCCCCGTTTCCGCGTTCTCCCAAGGATGCGTAAACGGGGATTTTTCGTACATCGGCATACTTTTTCGAGATTGCGCGTCAACTAGTTTGAGTTTTATCACGCGTAACCCGCGATGTGCGAAAACCGCCGTCTGCGCATCCTCATGAGGGGGGCAGCCGCATCAACGCCGCCAGCAAACGTGTAGTTCCAGAGAATCCGAAAGCCCTCGCGCAAACGCACGACACGGCCTCATTTTTTTCTTGCGGACGCCTGACCTCGCGCCAAGCAGTCCGCACGCCCCTCGCGGAAAGCCCGACGCACGCCCAGAAGAATGGAATCGTCAGCTTCGTGAAAGTCCCGTCTGCTAGCCTCCCGTCACCACGAAGAGAGGAGGCCCATGGACATCTTCCTTGCGCACGAGGACTCCCTGAAGGTACTGCGCCACGCCCGAAGAACAGGGGACCTTGCGCTGATTCCCGCAGACAGGGGGGCGATCCAGCGCGACCATGGCCGGATCGACGCCTCGAGCCTGGTCTCAGCTCTTCCCGGAGACGTCCTCGCCCCCACGCGCGCGCAGCCCGTCTCCCTGCGCTTTGCAGACGATGCGTCACGCAGCCAATGCGGCATCGTCCGGGCAGTCCCCAACCTCGCGCGCCTGCCCGACGGCTCGTACCTGGAACTCATCAGCTCGACAGGAGGCCCGCTCCCTACCGCGGCGGGAGAGCCCGTTCACGTGTTTGTTGAGGCAGCCGGGCTCTCGCTCCTCAGCGCGGCCCAATCCCTTGGCGAGCTGGTTCGCAGGGAGCGGCTCACGAGAAATGCCGCGCTCGTTCGACTCAGCGGTTTTCTCATGGAGCTCTGCGGCTCATACGCGCGCGACCCCCTCTCCCCCTCCGCGGGAGAGGTCGCCTATGACCTTCCCCCGGTCTCGTCAGTCGCCGACGCAACGTCATTCCTCGAGTCGGTGAGCGGTCTTCACGGTCACACGCTCGCCAACATGGCGGCAGGGTATGCCAACGACGGCTCGGGCTCCACCATGGAGACGCTGTGGTATCACGCGTTCTGCGTTCTGCCTTCCGCCGCGCCTCGGCGGCATGCACCTTCAAAGGCCCCTCCAGAACGCTCCTCTGGAATGGCCTGACGAGGTCAGTAATCTCGTCAGCCACCAGACCATGCGGCCCGACTTCTACTGGGCGCTCTACCACGCGGCATGCGAGCACCAGGGGAAGGACCATGCGAGCGAGGAGGCGCTCGCCGAGGACTGCGATCGGGCACGAGACTACGAGCTGTGCGGAATCGACTACTTCCCCGTGACCAAGAAGGACGCGTGCAGCGAAAAGGCCGTCCGGGCGTTTCTCGCCCAGCTCGTTGAGAAGTTTGCGCCATACGAAGGCCCGTCCTTCAAGCGAAGGATGCGGCAGCGCCTCGATGACCCTGACGTCGTTCTGGCACGAAGCGTCCTTCTCTCCCAGCTGA
This sequence comes from Thermophilibacter sp. ZX-H3, assembly GCF_052599055.1. Lineage (NCBI taxonomy): Bacteria > Bacillati > Actinomycetota > Coriobacteriia > Coriobacteriales > Atopobiaceae > Thermophilibacter > Thermophilibacter sp. ZX-H3. The sequence continues at coordinate 22,104 of NZ_JBQXES010000020.1, forward strand.
GGCCGGCGTCACAGCGCTGGCAGGACGAGGATGCGTAAATCCCGATTGGCGGACATTGGAGTTTCCGCGTCCTTCTCGGCACGCGCATTCTGGGATTTGCAGCCAAACGGAGCCCACATTCCAAGTTGCGCATGGGATAGTTCAAGGTTTTGCACGCGTAAACCGAGATGTGCGGAAATCCCGGAATACGCGTGGCGAGAAGGACGGGCGAGGGCAGGCAGACCAGCGAGAAGGACGGGCGGGGCCCGGACGCCCTAGGGGACGTCCGAACCCCGCCCGAAATGGCGGCGGCTCTAGATGGAGGTCTACGCCAGGCGCGCGATGATCTTCTCGAGGCGGTCACAGGCGTCGTCGACCTCGGCGCGCGTGATCACGAGCGGCGGGAGGAAGCGCAGGATGGAGTCGCCGATGTGGTTGAGCACCAGCCCCTCGGCGAGGCCCTCCTCCACCACGCGGGCGGCGACCGGCGCGTCGAGTTCGGCCCCGCGCATGAGGCCGTGGCCGCGCACCTCCACCACGTGGTCCATGGCGGTGAGACGGTGGCGCAGGTGCCGGCCGACGGACAGGACGTGCTCGCCGATGCCCAGGTCGGTGAGGGCGCTCACGCAGGCGAGGCCCGCCGCGCAGGCCAGCGGGTTGCCGCCGAACGTGGAGCCGTGGTCCCCGGGGCCCATGAGGTCGGCCACCTTGGCGCGGGCGGCGACGGCTCCCATGGGGAACCCGTCCGCGATGCCCTTGGCCATGCTCACCACGTCGGGCTCGATCTCCGAGCGCTGGTAGCAGAACGGGGAGCCACAGCGATAAAAGCCCGTCTGCACCTCGTCGATGACGAGCAGGATGCCCTTCTCGGTGCAGAGGTCGCGCACGTCGCGCAGGTAGTCGTAGTTGGCGTTCCAGACGCCGCCCTCGCCCTGCACGCACTCGAGCATGACGGCGCAGACGCCGCCGCGCTCCACGCGCTCGCGCAGCGCGTAGATGTCGTTCAGGGCCACGGTGACGAAGCCCTCGGGCAGCGGGCGGAAGCTGCGGTGGAACTTGTCCTGGCCCGTGGCGGCGAGCGTGGCGAGCGTGCGGCCGTGGAAGCTCTGGCGCGCCGTCACGATGATGCTCGCGCCGCCGAGCTTGACCTCGCCCCAGCGGCGGGCGACCTTGATGGCGCCCTCGTTGGCCTCGGCGCCGGAGTTGGCGAAGAAGGTGCGCCAGCGCGTGCCGGTGGAGCCGACCACGTGGCCGCCCTCGTCGGTGGTGGTGGAGAGCATCGTGGAGAGCGCCGCGGCCAGGCGGGTGCGCTTCTCGTCATAGAAGTAGTTGCCCGTCTGCCAGACGCGCCCGAGCTGGTCGCGGATGGCGTCGGCGACGGTGGGGTTGCAGTGGCCGAGGCTCGCGCAGCCGATGCCGCCGAGCAGGTCGAGATACTCCTTGCCCGTGGAGTCCACGAGCGTGGCGTCGTGCCCCGAGACGAACTCGACAGGGTAGCGACCGTAGGTGTGCATGACGTAGTCGGCGTCCGCCTTCATGACCCGCTCCTCGACGGTCGAGAAGTTCGGCGCGTCGTGCTTCTCGTCAGCTGGCATGGGACATCCTTTCCCCTAGGCATTGTCCTGCGTGAACATGGTACCGCAGCCCGCGTCGGTGAAGATCTCCAATAGCAGCGAATGCGGGAAGGTTCCGTTGAGAATGACGACCTCGGAGACCCCCGCGTCGAGGGCCTCGGCGATGGAGCGGATCTTGGGCAGCATGCCGCCGTCGAGCGTTCCGGAGTCGAGCAGCTCGTGGGTCTCGGCGCGCGTGAGGCTCTGAATCAGGGAGTCCTCGTCGGAGACGTCGCCGTAGAGGCCGTCGACGTCGGTGAGGTAGATGAGCTTGTCGGCGCCCATGGCCTCGGCGATCTTTCCTGCCGCCACGTCCGCGTTGATGTTGAAGAAGCCGTCCGGGGCGCATCCCACCGTGGCCACCACCGGGATGTAGCCGTCCTCGAGGATCGTCTCGATGAGGCTCGGGTCCACCTCGCGGATGCGGCCCACGCGCCCGAGCTCGGGGTCGATGGGCTCGGCCTTGAGGGTCTTGCCGTCCGCGCCGGAGATGCCCACGGCGTTGTGCCCGTACTCGTTGAGCGCCCAGACGAGGTCCTGGTTGACCTTGCCCACGAGCACCTCGCGCACGGCCTCCATCGTGGCGTCGTCGGTCACGCGCAGGCCGCCCTTGAACTGCACGGGAAAGCCCAGCGCCTTCACGTGCGCGCTGATGGCCTTGCCGCCGCCGTGGACGAGCACGATGCGGATGCCCAAGAGCTTGAGCATCTCGATGTCAGCCACCACCTGGCGGCAGAGCTCGGGGTTCTCCATGGCCGATCCGCCGTACTTGATGACGAAGGTCTTGCCTGCCATGCGGTGGATCCACGGCAGGGCCTCGTTCAGGACGTCGACCTTCGAGGAGGCGCGCTCGCGCTCCTGCCTGTCGCGCTGCTTCATGGTTGCTCCTTAGATACGCTGGCGAGAAGAACGTGGGGCGGCAGGGCCGCCTCGGCCCCGTGCCCACGCTACGTGCGGTAGTCGCCGTTGATCGTGACGTAGTCGTGGGTGAGGTCGCAGGTCCAGACGCGGGTTGACGCCTCGCCCATGCCCAGGTCGATGGTGACGGGGATCTCCGGCGCCTCGAAGCGGCGCAGCATGTCCTCCTCGTCCATGGGGACGGTGAGGCCCGCGCGGCAGACCGGAACGCCCAGAAAGTCGATGTCCACGGCGTACTGGTCGAAGGGCACGCCGCACTTGCCCGCGGCGGCCGCCACGCGGCCCCAGTTGGCGTCATGGCCGAAGATCGCGGTCTTCACGAGCGGCGAGTTGGCGATCGCGCGGGCCACGGTGTCCGCATCCTTCTCGCTGGCGGCGCCCGTGACGGTCACGGTCACGAGCTTCGTGGAGCCCTCCCCGTCCGCGGCGATCTTGCGGGCGAGCTCCACGCACGCGGCTCGCACCGCCGCCGCCACGGCCGGGTACGCGGGGTGCGTAAGGTCGATCTTCTCGCCGCCCGCCGCACCGGTGGCGAGCAGGATGCAGGTGTCGTTGGTGGAGGTGTCCGAGTCAACGGTCACCTTGTTGAAGCTCTGTCCCACGGCGGCGGAGAGGGCCTCGCGCGCGGCCTCGGCCGTGAGCGGGGCGTCCGTGGCGAGCACGGCGAGCATCGTGGCCATGTTGGGCTGGATCATGCCCGAGCCCTTGACGAAGCCGCCCACGTGCACGGTCACGGTGCCGCCGCCCGCCTGCGGGACCTCGCCCGCGATGGAGACCTCCTTGGGCACGGTGTCCGTGGTCATGACGGCGCAGGCGGCGTCATGCGCCCCGGCGGCGCTCGGCGCGAGCGCGGCCACGGCGGCCGGCACGCCCTCCTCGTAGGGCCCCCACGGCAGCGGCACGCCGATCACGCCCGTGGAGCACACGAGCACGTCCTCGGCGGCACAGCCCAGCTCGGCGGCCACGCGCTCGCAGGCGCGCTCGGCGCAGGCCAGGCCTGGCTCACCGGTGGCCGCGTTGGCGTTGCCGGAGTTGAGCACCACGGCACGGGCGCGGCCGTCCGCCACGTGGGCGCGACTCACCGTGACGGGCGCCGCGCAGAAGCGGTTGGTCGTGAACGTGGCCGCGGCGACGCAGGGCTCCTCGGCCGTCACGAGCGCCAGGTCCAGACGCTCGGGGTTTCTGCGAAAGCCGGCCGACACGCCGGCGGCGCTGATGCCGGAGGCGGCGCAGACGCCGCCCTCGCAGGGCGAGAAGCCGCAGGCCTCGGGCGTGTCCGGCGCCACGGGGACCGCGAGCGGTGAAAGGTCAGACATGTGTTCTTCTCCCTTGGAAGCCCGGGAGCGCCGCTCCCGGGTGCTAGATGAGGGGCGCCGGGGCAAGAAGCCCCGTGGTCTCGGGAAGCCCCAGCACGACGTTGGCGCACTGGACGGCCTGGGCGGCCGCGCCCTTCCCGAGGTTGTCGATCGCGCAGGACGCGACGATCGTGCGTCGTCGTCGGGCGTCGAGCGCCACGCCCACCTGGGCGCGCGCGGTGGCGGCGACGGACGCGGTGGCGGGCATGCTTCCCGCGGGAAGCATCGTGACCAGCGGCTCGTCCGCATAGGCGCGCTCGTAGGCGGCCTGCACGTCCTCGGCGGTGACATCGGGGGCCGCCTCGAGGTAGACCGTGGAGAGGAGGCCGCGCGTGAGCGGCGCCAGGTGCGGCGTGAAGACCACGGACATCTCGCGGCCCGCCATCTCGGAGAGCGTCTGCTCGATCTCCGGCGTGTGGCGGTGATGCCCCACGCCGTATGCCTCGACGGACTCGTTGGCGTGGCAGAAGTGGGTGCGCGCGTTGCAGCCGCGGCCGGCGCCGGAGACGCCGGAGATGGCGTCGGCGATCACGAGGTCGCCGGTCGCGATGCCGGCGGAGAGGGCGGGCGCGGCGGCGAGCGCCGTGGCCGTGGGATAGCAGCCCGGCACGGCCACGAGCACGGCCTCCCCGGCGGCGCGGCGCTCGGCGAGCGCGGACACGCCGGCGCGGAAGAGCTCCGGCAGGCCGTAGACGGTCTGGCCGAGAAGCTCGGGGCTCGTGTGCGGGGTGGCGTACCAGGCCTCGTAGACGGCCGGGTCATGCAGGCGGTAGTCCGCGGAGAGGTCGATCACGTGCACGCCGCGGGCGAGCAGCTCCGGGGTGAGCGCGAGGCTCGCGGTGTGCGGCACGGCAAGGAACGCCACGTCGGCCGCCGCGGCGATGGCGTCGGGCTCCGGAAGCGAGAGCACCACGTCGCACGCGCCCGCGAGCGACGGGTAGACGGCGTCCAGGCGCGTGCCGGCCTCCTTGCGGTCCGTGGCCATGGCCAGCTCGAGCTCGGGGTGACCGAGGACCAGACGACAGACCTCGACGCCCGCGTATCCCGTCGCCCCCACCACGCATGCCCTGATGCCCATGACGCAATCCCCCACGTTCTTCTCGCCTGCTGCACTACGCACAAGTTATGCGGGGCGTCGCCGAGTGTCAACGACGCAGGGGCATTCGGACACCGGACGGATACACTTCCGCGGGGGTCTCCGAGTTGGGGGCCGTCCCCGACTCACAGGCCGCGCTCGCGGAGGCGCGCGTCGATCTCCTTGAGCGTGATGCGCGCGGCGAAGAGCTGCCGGTAGGTTGCCGACTTCACCCTGCCGGCCGCCGCCAGCTCGTCCATGCGGGCCTTCGTGGCCTCGAGCTCGTCGCGCACGCCGGCCGCGAACTCGTCGTAGGCGGCAAGGCGCGCCGCGTCGTTCTTCTCGCCCAAACCCTTCTCGCCCATCAGAAGTTGGCGCCGTTCCAGCCGAAGCTCGGCGTCCATCCGTAGCGGATGTAGACCCGGGCGGGGTCCACGCCCAGCTCGCGGCAGATCGCGGGCGTCGCCTCCTCGGTGAAGCGCTCCCATGCGGACGCGGGCACCTCGGAGCGCGCGAACACGCTCACGTCGACGAGGGCGCACGGCTCGGAGTCGTCCCCCGCGAAGTAGATGTGGGCGTCGTCCTCGAAGAGGCACATGAGCCAGGACTCGGACTTGCCGGGGACGGCCTCGATCGCGCGGCCGTAGGCGGACTTGAGGGCCTCGCGGGCCGCGGGCGCGATGGGCGCGGAGCAGTAGGTGTGGACGACGGGCATGGCGGCTCCTCTCTGTCGGATGCACCCAGCATAGCGCCAACCGGGCGAGATGCGCGGCGGCGCACGATCTTGGGTATCCTACCCGCAGGGGCGAAAGGAGAATCGGATGGGCTTCCTTGGAAAGTGGTTCGTGACGGCCATCGCGTGCGCGGTGGCCATCTGGCTCGTGCCCGGGATCGCGCCGGTCGGGGGCACCTGGATGGGGCCGATCGTCTGCGCGCTCGTGCTCGCGCTGCTCAACGCCACCGTCAAGCCGGTGATGCAGGCGCTCGCCATACCCTTCACCATCGCCACGCTTGGCATCTTCTATCTAGTGGTCAACGCGTTCGTGCTCGAGCTCGCGAGCTGGCTCTCGCGCAACATCTTCCACGCCGGCATCGCCATAGACTCGCTCTTCTCGGCAATCCTCGGCTCGATCGTAATCTCGCTCGTAAGCATGTTCGTGGGCGGCGTCGTCGGGGCAGACGACTAGGGGTCAAAATTAATCCGCCCTGTGGGCGCGACGGCTTTTGCTCAACTGGGAAAACGCTCCGGAGGAGTCCCACAGGGCGGATTAATTTTCCGTCTCCCCCTGAGCCCTCGGCGCTCCGACGAGTCCGGCGACCCGGCGCGCGACCCGCGTCGCCGCGTCTGCGGCGGCGTCCGTGATCGCCTCGCCCGCGGCCGCCGCCCCCGCCCCCACGAGCTCCCCGAGGAGGCCGCGCATCATGTCGCGCGTACGCGGGTCGACCTCCCTCAGCGAGGCGACGACCTTCTGGACGGCCGTCGGCGTGGCGAAGAGGTCCTCGAAGGTGGTGGCCCCACCGGCCGAGAGCCCGTCGAAGAGCTCGTCGGTGAGCAGGCGGCGGTCCTCGGGGTCGAGTCGCGCGAGCCACGCCGAGAACGAGCGCGCCACGACGAGGCACTCCGGGTCAGGCCCGTCCGCCTCCACGAACCCCGCGGGGCCTACCTGCCAGGAGAGCGGGTCGTGCTGAAGGCTTCGCTCCGCGGAGCTCCTCACGATGGTGGCGGGGGCGTCGTCGGAGAAGAACCGTCCCACGACGCTGTAGGCGGGGATGACGCGGGTATAGCGCTCCCCCATCACGTCATGGCAGCTCACGGGCATCACGGAGCGATCCATGCCGGGCCCGTCGTTGCTGTAGACGCGCTCGATCGCAGCGGCGAGAAGGACGGGCGCGCTCGCGGCGGCATAGGCGGCGAGATTCCCGCCCTTCGAGTGCCCGCCCACGCGCACGCGACGCCCCCGCGCGGCGGCACGCTCGAGCTCGCGGGCGAGGTAGTCGGCGGCGGCGCGCTGCGCCTGCGTGACGGCGAAGCTCAGGACGAAGTTCTCGCGCCAGCCCACCAGCGTGGTGTCAGTGCCTCGGAAGGCGACGTAGGTCTCGCCGTTGTCGAGGTCGGCGGTGACGGCGGAGAACTGCATCACGCGCTCGTCGTCGCGCACGTCGACGTAGTCGCGCAGGAGGGCGTCGCCGAGCCGTGCCGAGCCGCCGGCCGCCACCACGAAGCGCTCGTCGATCGTCGCGAGCGAGCGCACGCGCGCGGCCACGTCCCCGCCCGAGCGGGCGAGCAGCTCGCCGCATGCGTCCGTGAGGCGTGCTCCCGGCTCGCCGTGACCGCCGACGATGCCCGTGAGGTCGAGGTAGGAGAGCGTCGCCAGCACGAGGTTGTCCACGTCGTTGAACGGCCGCTCGGCGAGCGTGATGTCCCCGCGCAGCTCCAGATAGTCCCGAACGTCCGCCACAGCCCCTCCGTCCTTATTGCCACGCTGCTCTTATTCCCCGTCAAGCGGCCCCGAAACGGCGGGCCCCGCCCCTTTGCAAAGCATGTTTCCTGAGCGCTACGCGCGAAGCAACATTCTTTCCCGGCGGTAAAGCAGCCCCGAAACGGCGGCGCCCCGCCCCTTTGCAAAGCATGTTTCCTGAGCGCTACGCGCGAAGCAACATGCGTGCAAAGGGGCGGGGCGCCCCAGCGACGGTAAGGACGCTACGCCATCACCTTGCGGAACAGCTCCACGACGGCGGCGTGGTCGGCCTCGCGCGGGTTGCCCGGGAAGCAGGCGTCGGCGATGGCGTCGTCGGCCAGCTGGTCGAGGTCGGCCTCAACCAGGCCGTCGCACGTGGGCTTGATGTTGACGTCGGCGGAGAGCTGGCGCACGGCGGCGATGGCGGCATCGGCGGCCTCGTCGTCGCTCATGCCGGTGGTGTCAACGCCCATGGCCACGGCGACCTCGGCAAGGCGCTTGGTCACGACGGGCTTGTTGTACTCCATGGCGACCGGCAGCAGCATGGCGCAGGCCACACCGTGCGGGGTGTCGTAGTGAGCGGAGAGCGTGTGCGCCATGGCGTGGTCGATGCCCAGGCCCACGTTGGAGAAGCCCATGCCGGCGATGTACTGGGCGAGCGCCATGCCCTCGCGACCGGGGCCGGGAACGCCGCTCTTGGCCTCGGCCACGGCGTCGCGCAGGTGCTTAGAGATGAGCTGGATGGCCTTGTAGTGGAACATGTCGGAGAGCTCCCAGGCGCCCTGGGTGGTGTAGCCCTCGATGGCGTGGGTGAGCGCGTCCATGCCGGTGGCGGCGGTGAGGCCGGCGGGCATGGAGGCCATCATGTCGGGGTCGACCACGGCAACGTCGGGGATGTCGTTGACGTCGACGCACACGAACTTGCGGACCTTCTCGGGGTCGGTGATCACGTAGTTGATCGTGACCTCGGCCGCGGTGCCGGCGGTGGTGGGCACGGCGATGGTGAAGACGGCGTGCTTCTTGGTGGGTGCGACGCCCTCGAGGGAGACGACGTCGGCGAACTCGGGGTTGGCGACGATGATGCCGATGCCCTTTGCGGTGTCCATCGAGGAGCCGCCGCCGATGGTGACGATGCAGTCCGCACCGGAGGCCTTGTACGCCTCGACGCCGTCCTGGACGTTCTTGATGGTGGGGTTGGGCTTGATCTCCGAGTAGAGCTCCCAGGCGATGCCCGCCTCGTCGAGAAGGTCGGTCACCTTGGCCACGACGCCGAACTTCACGAGGTCGGGGTCGGAGCAGACGAAGGCCTTCTGGTATCCGCGGCGCTCGAGCTCGCCGGGGATCTCCTTGATCGCGCCGGAGCCGTGGTAGGAGATGTTGTTCAGGACGAAGCGGTTGACTGCCATGCTGTGACTCCCCCTTGGGTCGCGAGTGCCGGAATGCCGGCCGTCCGCAGGGTAGTATGCGCCCAAAGCGTCATGTTGGCGGAAGCCGACTCCGCGGGCGGCGCGTTCTTCTCGGCAAAGCACGACAGAGGTTGACAAAGGTGACAGGGTCAATTGTCATAAGAGAATAGTGTGACAATTGACCCTGTCACCTCTGTCATGAGACGCGCCGGGAGCCATCGTGAACGAGAAGATCAAGCAGCTTGCCACCGCCTACGCCGACGAGTGCCACGAGGAGGAGCTCGAGCTGCTCCGCACGCTCGCGCAGATTCCCGCCCCCTCCGGTCACGAGGAGCGCCGCGCCGAGTTCGTCCGCGACTGGCTGCTCGCGCAAGGCGCGCCCGTGGGGTCCGTGCGCATCGACGGCGCGAAGAACGTGATCTTCTCGCTGCCCGCCGGCCCCCGCGCGACCGACGACGGAATCGCCGTCTTTGCCGCCCACACCGACGTCGTCTTCCCCGACACCGAGCCGCTGCCGCTCGCCGAGAGCGCGACGCGCCTGCTCGCGCCCGGCGTGGGAGACGACACCGCCAACCTCGTGGGACTGCTCCTCGCGGCCCGCTACCTCATGCGCAATCGCGTCGACCTCGACCGGCCGCTGCTCGTCGTGGCCAACTCCTGCGAGGAGGGGCTCGGCAACCTCGCCGGCACGCGGGAGCTCTTCCGCCAGTACGCCGGCCGCGTGCGCGAGTTCACCTCGTTCGACCTCTATCTGGGCATGCACGTGGTGTCGGCCGTCGGCTCGCATCGCTGGCGGGTCATGTGCCACACGCAGGGCGGCCACTCGTGGGAGAACTTCGGGCGCGACAACGCCATCGAGGAGCTCTGCTCCATCATCGAGGACCTCTACGCGATGGAGCTCCCCACCGCCGCCAAGACCACCATCAACGTCGGTCGGTTCGAGGGCGGCACCACCGTGAACTCCATAGCCGAGGACGCGAGCGTGCTCGTCGAGTACCGCTCCGCGTCCGAGGAGTGCCTTGAGCTGATGTACGGGAAGTTCGTGGGGCTCGTGGAGGAGCACCTTCGGAAGGGCTCGCGCATCGACGTCAAGCTCATCGGCCGGCGTCCCGCGTCCGGCGAGCACGTGCCCGCGGGGCAGGGCGAGCTCATCGCCCGGACCGACGAGGTGCTGCGCGAGCTCGGCGGCGTGACGCCCACCCACCAGGAGTCCTCGACGGACGCAAACATACCGCTCTCGCTGGGAATCTGCGCCCACACCGTGGGCACCGTGGAGGGGGACCTCCTCCACACGCGCGAGGAGTGGGTCGAGAAGGACAGCCTCCGGCGCGGCCTCGCCGTCATCCTCGCGCTCATGCTCGCGCACGCGACCGACGTCGAGCGCCACTGACGCCGCCCCACTGGCACGCCACTGACGTCAGGTTTATTTGGCACGTCCGGCGCATCCCAACCTCGCGGCAAAAAAAATGGAGCCCGCAGGCTCCGCTCGACCTCTCGTATGGGCGCTGGCGCTACGCCGCGCGGACGCACTTGACGAGCAGGTGCGAGTCAGCGTGGTTCTGCTCGTGAGCGGAGAACCACTGGTCAACGTCGTTGAACAGCATCTTGGGGCTGTCAGCCCAGAAACGACGCTCGTGGCCGTCGAAGAACGCGCGATACTCGCCGCTCATGAACCAGCCGTTGTGGCACGCCCTCAGCACCTTGCGCTGACGGGAGCCCATGTTCTTGACCTTGGTCATGTTCTTCCCTCCTTTCCTCTCTTCTCGTTACCTCGTTCGTTATACCCAATTATTCCGTCCATCGAAAGCATCTTGACAGAATCATAACAATTGACTACTCGAAGATGAGTGCAGCGTCAGGGTTTTGGCCGAGACGCGTCATGGGGCGCCGCAAGGGCGGCGGGTCGGCGCGGCGTTGCGGAAAGTGGGGTCGTGGCAGCTTGCCGCGGGAGCGACCTCGCGTTCTTCTCGCCCCTGTTGCGACGTCGGGGGTCATGGCAGCCGCGGGACCGCCAGAACCCCCGAAACCGCTGCGCGAATCGCCCCCCGGGCTGCCACACCCCTCGCCCTTGCAGCGCGCTCGTGGGGGCGCCGCGCGCGAGCGATACAATCTTTCTATACCGCATGGCCTCAAGGGAGGAAGCGTGAATCTCAAGCAGCTCGAGTACTTCGTCGCGATCGTCGAGGAGGGGCAGGTCACGGCCGCGGCGAGGCGCCTTCACATCTCTCAGCCGCCGCTCTCCTACGAGCTCGCGCAGCTCGAGCGAGAGCTCGGCTGCGAGCTCGTCCGCCGAGGGCCGCGCGGCGTCACCCCCACCGACGCGGGCAGGCTCCTCTACGAGCGCGCCGGGCGCATCCTCGCCATGGCCACCGCCACGGCGCGCGAGGTCTCAGGCGTGGGGAAGGGCCTCACGGGCACCGCGTGCCTCGCGGTCTGCGCGGGGGCGGCCGGGCTCGTGCCCAGCGCGCGGCTCCGGGAGCTTGCCGGCGGCGAGGGCGTGTCGTTCGAGGTCCGCGAGGGGAGCGTCCCCGCAGTGATCGAACTCGTGACGAGCGGCATCGCCGAGGTCGGCGTGGTGCGAACGCCCTTCGCCAGCGCCGGGCTGCGCTGCCGCTACGCGCCCGCCGAGCCCCTCGTCGCCGTGATGCCACCGTCGATGGAGACGGGCGGCGAGCTTGAGGTCTCGCTCGAGGAGCTCGCCTCGAGCCCGCTCGTCTGCGACCGTCGGCTCTCCGAGCGGGTGGGCCACGCCCTCGCGACGCGCCACCTCGAGCCGCGTCTTGCCTGCGTCACCGAGGACGAGCGCACCACCTGCGCCTGGGCTGCGACGGGCATGGGCGTGGGGCTCGTCCCCCGCTCGATGCTGAGGGTGTGCGACACCGGGGACCAGTTCATCAAGACCGTGACCGAGAAGGACCTCGAGACGCGCGCGGCGGTCATCTGGAAGGCTGACCGCGCGCTCACGACGCTCGCGGAGCGCGTCGTGGCACTTCTCGGCGAGCTGGACTAGGGTCGGTCGCGCGGGCGAGAAGGACGCGCAGACTGTCGCATCTCCCCCGCACGCCCACAGCGCGGGGGCTTCGCGACGTTTCTCGGCCCAGAAGTGTCGCCTCGGCCCCGCACAGGCTCCGCGCGGGGCCGAGGCGACAGATCGTCCCGACATGAGGGCGCCCCCGGGCGGGAAGGAGGTCCCGGGGACGCAGGGTCAGCCTGAAGACGCGCTATCGGAGGTCGTCGTCCTTCTCGGCGTCCGAAGCCTCGATGGGAGAGACGGCGGGCTCGGAGGAGGGGCTCGAGTCGCCGGAGCCCTCCTCCATGCCCTCGCGCACGTTCTTGACGGTCTTCCCGATGGCCGAGCCGATCTTGGGCAGGTTCTTCGGCCCGAAGATCACGAGGACGATGACGAGAATGACGGCCAGCTCGGGCACGCCCATGCCAAGAATCATGCGGCACCTCCAATGACGCGGTTCTTCTCGTCACATCGTAGGGCTCCATGAGGCCACGGTAAAATACATAAGAGAAGGGGATGCCATACAAGCAATGTATGGCATCCCCGACCTGTCCCAAAATCTCTGAGAGAAAAAACACGTCCCTTTTTTGCTACTCGATCTCGTCTTGGTCGAAGACGTGGAAGCCGGCCTTCTCGATGGCCCAGCTCGCCTCCGCGGCGCTCGCGGGGTCGGCGATCTTGAGCGCCAGGACCGCAAGGTCGTCGGTCGTCGAGAAGCAGTAGAAGTACTCGATGTCCACATCGAGGTCGTCGAGCTTCTCGAGCAGGTCCGCGGCGCCGCCCGGGTGGTGCGGCACGGCGATGGCCATGACCTTGGTCTTGATGGCGCGGTAGCCACCGGCGTCGAGCGCGGCGATCGCGGCGTCGGTGTCGCTGCAGATGATGCGCACGATGCCGTACTCGGTGGTGTCTGCCACGGAGAGCGCCGCCATGTTGATGTTGGCGTCACCGAGGGTGCGGCACAGAGACGCGATGCGGCCGCGCTTGTTCTCGAGGAAAACCGTAATCTGATCAATCATTACTTGATCCCCTTTCGCAGGTCGACGATGCGCTTGGCCTTGCCCTCGCTGCGCGCGATGGTCTTGGGCTCAACGAGCTTGACCTTGACGCCCACGGAAAGGGCCGTCTTGAGGCGCGCAGAGATCTCCTTCTGCAGGCGCTCGACCGCGGCGACGGAGTCGAAGGCGAAGTCGGGGTTGACCTCGGCCTTGAGCGTGACCATGTCGAGCGAGCGGTGGTCGGTGTCGACCTCGATCTGGTACCAAGAGGAGACCTGGTCGAAGGTCTTCATGACGTCCTCGATCTGGCTCGGGAAGACGTTGACGCCGCGGATGATGAGCATGTCGTCGGTGCGGCCGTGGATGCGGTCGATGCGGCGGTGCGTGCAGCCGCAGGCGCACTCGCCCGGCAGGATGCGCGTGATGTCGCGCGTGCGGTAGCGCACGACCGGCGACGCCTCGCGGTCGATCGTGGTGAGCACGAGCTCGCCCCACTCGCCGTCGGGCAGGACCTCGCCGGTGTTGGGGTCGATGATCTCCGCGTAGAAGTGGTCCTCGGCCAGGTGCAGGCCGTTCTGCTCCCAGCACTCGATGGCAACGCCCGGGCCCATGGTCTCGGTGAGGCCGTAGACGTCGAGCACGTGGTAGTTGAGCTTGCGCTCGAGGTCGCGGCGGAAGTTGTCCGAGAAGGGCTCGGCGCCGTGGATGCCCGCGCGCAGGTGGAAGTCGCGCGCCGGGTCGATACCCATCTCGAGCGCGGTGTCGGCGATGTGCATGGCGTAGCTCGGCGTGCAGCAGATGATCGTGGAGCCCATCTCCTTGAGCACGCGGATCTGGCGCTCGGTGTTACCCGCGGACATGGGGATCGTGGTGGCGCCGGAGTAGAGGCCGCCGTAGTGCGCGCCCAGGCCACCGGTGAAGAGGCCATAGCCGTAGCAGACATGGACGACGTCGTCCTTGCCGCCGTTGGCGTACTCGATGCCGCGCGCGAAGCACTCGCCCCAGATGTCAAGGTCGTGCTGGGTGTAGCCGCCCACCGTCGCCACGCCCGTGGTGCCGGAGGACATGTGGATCTCCTTCACCTCGGAGAGCGGGGTGGCAAACATTCCGTAGGGGTAGTTGTCGCGCAGGTCCTGCTTGGTGACGAACGGCGCCTTCTGCAGGTCGTCGAGGTCCTTCACGGCGTACGGGTCAAAGCCGGCCTCGTCAAAGCTCTTCTTGTAGAACGGCACGTTCTCGTAGCACGCAATCACGGTCTTCTTGATGCCCTCGAGCTGGATCTCCTCGATCTGCTCGTGGGGCGCGTGGAGAATCTCCTGCATCTGCCCTACCCTTTCTGGAACCCAAAACCACAGATGGGGAGATTTTATGGCGAGAAGGGCGGTCGTGCCTCAGGCGTTCGCAAACTGAAACGCGTGCCGCCGGTACCAGGCCCGTGCCAATGGCGTCAGGTTCGTTTGGCACGCGGACTCACGCGTGCCAAACGAACCTGACGCCATTGGCACGCTCACCGCAGCGCCTCGAGGCGGCGGAGCACCGTCCTGGTGGCCTTGATCGCCGCCTGCACGTTCTCCTCGGCGTCATCGATGCGCTTCTGCACGTAGAGGTCGACGAAGGGGTTGTCCACGAGGATGTCGAGCGCGGAGGCGAGGCCGCCCACGTTCACGCGGAGCTCCTCGATGCCGCGCACGTCCGAGACCTCGCGCGTGAACGCGTAGAGGTCAGCGCGGGCGCTCTCGAGCGCCTCCTCGGCATCGTCGAGCCGCGAGCGCTTGACCAGGCTCGAGATGATGCCGCCCGCGAGGATGTCGAAGAGGCCCCAGTTGCTCGCACTGCTGAGGGCGTCCGCCGCCGTCTCGAGCGAGGTGAGCGCGCGACGTCCCGCCGCCACGGCCTCGGCCACCTCTCGCCTCTCGTCCGGTGTCATGGTTCCTCCTCGGCTCGACGTTCTTCTCGCCATGGTAGCAGTCGTGGCAGGGGGACGGGACGGCAACGGCTCGCTCATCCCCCTGCCGCGCTGGGAACGATACCGCTCGCGGAGAATATTCCGCATCCCGCCGAGCGAGGTGCATACTTTGACTATCTGTGAGCACGAGGGGAAGGATGCACCATGCTTCGAGTCGGTCTTCTCACGAGCGGCGGCGACTGCCAGGCGCTCAACGCCACCATGCGCGGCATCGTCAAGACGCTCTACCGCCAGTCCAAGGAGCCCGTCGAGGTCTACGGCTTCGAGGACGGCTACCAGGGCCTCATCTACGAGCGCTACCACATGATGGACAATCGCGACTTCTCCGGCCTGCTCACCCGCGGCGGGACCGTCCTCGGCACGAGCCGCACCCCCTTCAAGCTGCTCGACACGCCCGAGGCCGACGGCGTCAACAAGGTCCAGGCCATGAAGGACACCTACAAGAAGCTCAAGCTGGACTGCCTGTTCATGCTCGGCGGCAACGGCTCCACCAAGACCGCCAACCGCCTCTCCCAGGAGGGCCTGAACGTCATCGCGCTGCCCAAGACCATCGACAACGACACCTACGGCACCGACATGACCTTCGGCTTCACGAGCTCCGTCGAGGTGGCCACCCGCTGCATCGACGAGATCCACACCACCGCCTCGAGCCACGGCCGCGTCTTCGTGATCGAGATCATGGGCCACAAGGTCGGCTGGATCCCGCTGTACGCGGGCGTGGCCGGCGGCGCCGACGTCATCCTCATCCCCGAGATCCCCTACGACATCGAGAACGTCATCCGCGTCATCGAGGACCGCGACAAGGCCGGCTCGCGCTTCACCATCGTCGTGGTGGCGGAGGGCGCCATCTCCAAGGAGGAGGCCGCTCTCTCGAAGAAGGAGTACAAGAAGCTCGTGGCCGAGCGCACGAGCCCGTCGGTCGCCTACGACATCGCGGCGGAGATCGACAAGCGCACCGGCCGCGAGATCCGCATCGCCATCCCCGGCCACACCCAGCGCGGCGGCACCCCCGACGCCCAGGACCGCATCTTCGCCACGCAGTGCGGCGCCGAGGCTGCGCTCGCCTGCCTCAAGGGCAAGTTCGGCGTCATGATCGCGCAGGTCAACGGCAAGATGTGCCGCGTGCCGCTCGAGGACGTGGCCGGCAAGCTCAAGTACGTCGACCCCAAGGGCGACCTCGTCAAGGAGGCCAAGGCGCTCGGCATCAGCTTCGGCGACGAGTAGGGCGCACCCAACGGCACGAAGGCGGGCGCGGGGTCCTCGACGGGCCCCGCGCCCTTTTGCGCCCCGACAAGGGCGGCGAAACTCGCCTAAAAGGGGCCTGGCCCCTTTTAGGCGAGCTCCACCGAGTCGGCGCCGTCGATGCGGAGGTCGGCCTCGTAGAACGCCGTCAGCGCGGCGATGCCGAGCGCCGTGTCGCGCGCGCCCGCCGTCTCGTACACGGAGTGCATGGCCAGCTGCGGCAGCCCCACGTCCACGGCGTGCACGCTCACCTGGGTGTTGGAGAGGTTGCCGAGCGTGGAGCCGCCGGGCACGTCGGAGCGGTTGGCGAAGGCCTGGTACGGCACGCCCGCGCGCTCGAGCACGGCGACGAGGGCGGCGCGGCTGAAGGCGTCCGTGCAGTAGCGCTGGTTGGCCGCCTCCTTGATGACGAGTCCGCCGTTGAGCCGGCAGCGGTTCGCCGCGTCGTACTTCTCGGGGTGGGCCGGATGGACGGCGTGCGCGTTGTCGCAGCTCACGAGCATGGAGCCGGCAAGCGCGCGCAGGTGCTCCTCGGGCGTGCGGCCGAGCGCCGCGCTCGTGCGGGAGAGCGTGTCGGCGAGCAGCGTCGAGAGCGCCCCCTGCTTGGTGCCCGAGCCCACCTCCTCGTTGTCAAAGCACGCGTAGACGCTCACGTCATGCGGGTTCTCCGCCGCGAGGAAGGCCTCGAGCGCCACGTAGGCGCACTGGAGGTCGTCAAGATGGCCGGCGGAGACGAACTCCTGCGCGCGACCCCAGACGCGCGGCTCCTCGTGGGCCACGAGGAAGAGGTCGCGCGCGAGGACGTCCGCCGGCTCGCAGCCCGCGGCCTCGGCCACCATCTCGTCAAAGGCCCCCGCGGAAAGCTCCCCCGCCGAGAAGAGCGGGCAGAGGTCAACCGCGCGGTTGAGCTCGGGCGAGAGCCCGCTCGTGCGGTCGAGGTGGATGGCGAGGCTCGGGATGAGACAGACGTCGTCGGCGATGTCCACGAGACGGCTCTCCACGCGCGCGCCGTCGCGCACGAGCACGCGGCCCGCAAGCCCGAGCGGGCGGTCCAGCCACGTGTGGTCGAGCATGCCGCCGTAGGCCTCGACGTCGAGGCGGAGATACCCCTCCGGCCCCTCGAGCGCGGGCACCGCCTTCACCTTGTAGGTGGGCGAGTCACCGTGGGCGGCGGCCAGCTGGAAGTGGTAGCCGCACTCGGGGAGCTCGGCCCCGACCTTCCACGCCACGACGCTCGAGTTGTTGCGGACGGTGTAGTAGCGCCCGCCTGCCTCCATGGCCCACGCCCCGCCCTCGGGAAGGTAGGCGAACCCGGCGGCGTCGAGGCGCGCGCGGATGGCGGCGACGGTGTGGAACACGCTCGGGCACGCACGGACAAACTCGACGAGCCCGGCGGCGAAGTCCTTCTCGCTCATAGGTCTCCTTCGGTCGGCTGTGATGCGACCGTCCAGCCTAGCACTTCTCGGCGCGGCGGGCGCCTCCCGACGCACGCCCTCCCGGGTACGTACACGCCGCCTCCCGACGCACGCCCTCCCGGGTACGTACACGCCGCCTCCGGATGCGTACGCAATTTGATAATTAATTCGGTACCATGCGATTAAAACCCGCAGGTGGGAAAGGTGGCGAGAAGAACATCAATCATCGAATCGCGTACGTACCCGGAACAGGCGTGTACGTACCCGAGCAAGGCGTCCCGGGCGTCAGACGAGCATGTTGCGGGCCGTGAACTCCGCCTGGACGGTGGCGAGCATGAGCTCCACGTCGTCGAGGCCGAGGTGGCGCTCGGACTCCCCCGCCTTGAGCGTGCCGCGACGGCGCGCCCAGCTCTCGAGCGACGCCGGCCTCTGCTCGTGGGGCAGGATTCGCGTCTCGGGGTCCACGCGGCGGCAGATGTCGCGCGAGTCCACAACCACCACGCGCCCGGCCTTGCGGGCCTCGGCGTAGCCGTCGATGTGCAGCATGAACCAGGAGTCCTCGAAGGCGGCGTTGTGCGCCATGAACGGGTAGGCGGTGAGCGCGGCGAGAAGGGCCTTCTGCACCTGCTTGTCCTCGCGGAAGGGGGTCTTCCCGTCGAGGTCGGACCACTGGATCTTGTGGATGTCCGCCAGCGGCACGCCCTTCTCGGCATACATCTCGGGCAGGCCGAAGTAGCCGGCAAAGGGGTCGTGCGGCCTGGCCTTGGGCCCGATGGTCATGAACTCCAGGCCCACGTTGATGATGTAGCCGCGCGCCGGGTCGCGGTCGGTGGTCTCGATGTCGATCCCCACGACCATGCCGGAGACCGGAGCGTCCACCCAGGCCACGTTGAGGTCGCGCGCGTCCGGGCCGGAAAGCGCCGCCACCTGCGCGTCGGTGCGGTGCTGGAGCACGGCGACGGCGTGGATGAGGTCGGCCGCGGAGAGACCGCGCGCGAGGCTCGAGGGAGAGAGGTCGCGCAGCTTCTCGATGCCAAAGCGGTCGCAGACGTCGCGGTTGCGGTCCGCGAGGGAGAGCACGAGGTCGTACGAGAACGGCTCGCGGCCGGCGGGCGCCTCCGCCCACGCGGCGCGCAGGACCCCGAGCGCCTCCTCGTTCTTGGCGCGCTCCGCGGAGAGCGAGGCGTCATCCGTGAGGAACCCGGGGAACACGAAGGCGCTCGCGCACTCTATGGCTTGGCTGAGGTCCACGTTGCTCACTCCCGTCCACGAAAAAAGACGCCGAGAAGAACCCGGCGCCTTCCTAGGCTAACAGAACGCGCGGCCGCCTCGGCCTACTCCGCGTAAAACACGCGACCGTCTCTTCTCGGCTTGGGCTCCGGCGTCTCGGCCGGGTACCCCAGGATGCAGTGGCCGATGCCCTCGTAGTCGCCCTCGATGCCCAGCTCGGCGAGGATGGCCTTGCCCTCGGGGGTGTCGAACTCCTCGCGGGCGCGGTGGATCCAGCAGCTGCCGAGCCCCAGCGCGTGCGCGGCGAGCATGAGGTTGCCCATGACGAGGCTGCCGTCGTAGACGCGGTTGCGCTCGCCGCGCGGGGCGAGCACCACGAGGACCACCGGCGCGCCATAGAACGGGTCGCGGCTGGGGTCGCCGATGACCTCGGCGTTCATGGCGGAGAGGCGATCGCGCAGCTCGCGGTTCGTGACGGCCACGATGATGGGGCCCTGGCGGTTCATGCCGCTCGCGGCCCAGAGGCCGGCCTCGACGACCTGGTCGATCAGCTCCCGGCTCGGCACCTCGTCGGTGTACGCGCGGATGCTCCTGCGGTCGAGCATGCCCTGGATGACGTCGCTCATGGCTCCTCCTCGCCTCGATTGCCGCCTGAGGCTGTTATACCCAAGTGCGCGACGTCCCACCCTGGCGCGCGTCGCGCGCTTGCACGAGCAGACTCCGCGGGCGGGGGCGGCGGGATGGCACTCGATTGCGCTTGCGCAGGTGGGCGAGCCGCACGGTTCTTCTCGCCCAGGCGCCGGGCGCGTTTGCTCGTGCAAACGCGGAAGGGGGGCATGCGGCGGCGCGGGGCGAGAAGGACGTGCGCTACTCCCCGACCTCGCGCAGGAGGTCGGCGGGATCCACCCCATAGAGGTGCGCGAGCTTCACGAGATTCGAGGTGGACGGCTCCGAGGCGCCCTGCTCCCACTTCGAGACGGCCTGCCGCGAGACGCCGACCTTCTCGGCCACGAGCTCCTGCGTCATCTTGCACCGCTCCCGATGCGCCCGCAGCACCTCGGCGAGTGAGCGGCGCACCGCCACGGCCTCGGGGTCCTTGGAGACGCGCTCCTGTCGCAGGAACCACCGGATGGCGAGCACCAGCAGCACGACGAACAGGACCCAGGGCACCACCCTGGCAAGGAGAATCGGAATCAGAATCATGAGCTCCGTCGGCCCCAGTCCCATAATCATGACGCCCTCCTTTCACGCGCTTTGCCCCACTGTAGCTGAGCAGGGCGGTTGCGCCCAGCAACTATCGCGCAACGTTCGGTTGCGGCCGGGATCGGTCGGACCCAAGGCGGCGCGGGGCGAGAAGGACGGGATCGGTGGTCGCCAACCTAGGGCCACGTGCCGTGGGGGAACGTTCCCACCCCTTGTTGCCTACGTCTACGGAATCGTTCTCACCTCTGGGCGGGGGCGCCGCTACAATGCGTCCGGGAGCATACGGAGAGCGAAAGGAACCGCCATGACGGAGAAGGCCAGCAGGAAGGGCGCCGCCAAGAGGGCCGCCGCGAGAAAGGCGCCGAAGGCCGTCGCCGCGCCGCGCGTCGCCAAGGCGGAGCGCGTGAGGGCCGACGCCGTCTTCCAGGAGCGCCTGGCCCGGCACCACGACGAGCTTCGCTGGCTCTACATGGAGCTCTATGACAACGGCGACATGTTCGCCGAGCTGCTCGACCAGATGCGGGCCTACTACGACGCGCGCTCCGAGCGGCTGCGCGCCCTCGACGCCGAGCGCGAGGCCGCCGGCGAGTGGTACCGCAGCCGCGACATGCTCGGCATGCAGATGTACATCGACAACTTCGCCGGGAACATCAGGGGCGTGGAGGACCGCCTGGACTACCTCGAGCGCGTGGGCGTGAACTACCTCCACCTCATGCCGTTCCTCGACACCCCCGCGGACAGGAGCCGCTCGGACGGCGGCTACGCCGTCAAGGACTTCCGTCGCGTCAAGCCCGAGCTCGGGACGATGGAGGACCTCGCCCACCTCGCGGAGAAGTGCCACGAGCGCGGCATCAGCCTCTGCATGGACTTCGTCATGAACCACACCTCGGAGGAGCACGAGTGGGCGCGGCGGGCCCGCGCCGGCGAGGGCGAGTACATGAGCCGGTACTTCTTCGAGAGCAACCAGGCGGTGATCGACCAGTACACCCGCGAGGTGCCGCAGGTCTTCCCCACCACGGCGCCCGGCCACTTCACCTACCTGCCGGAGCTGGGCCAGTCCGTGATGACGCAGTTCTACCCCTACCAGTGGGACCTCAACTATCGCAACCCGCGCGTCTTCAACGAGATGATGTACAACTTCCTCTACCTGGCCAACCAGGGCATGGACATCATCCGCATCGACGCCGTGCCCTACATCTGGAAGCAGCTCGGCACCAACTGCCGCAACCTCCCCCAGGTCCACACCATCGTGCGCATGATGCGCATGATCGGCGAGGTCGTCTGCCCCGGCATCGTGCTTCTGGGCGAGGTGGTCATGGCGCCGGTGGAGGTGGTCCCCTACTTCGGGACCGTGGAGAAGCCCGAGTGCCACATGCTCTACAACGTCACGACGATGGCCACCACCTGGAACTCCGTGGCCTGCCGCGACACGCGCCTGCTGCGCTCGCAGCTCGACGCCGTGTGCGGGCTGCCCAGCCAGTACACCTTCCTCAACTACCTGCGCTGCCACGACGACATTGGCTGGGGCCTCGACTACGCCACGCTCAGCACCTGGGGCATGGAGGAGGTGCCGCACAAGCGCTACCTCAACGACTACTTCCAGGGCCGCGTGCCGGGCAGCGCCTCGCGCGGCGAGCTCTACAACGCCGACCCGGTGACCGGCGACGCCCGCTTCTGCGCCACCACGGCCTCCATGTGCGGCATCGAGGCGGCGGGCTTCGAGGGCGACGAGGAGGCGATGGAGGTCGCCATCCGCAAGGACGTCATGCTCCACGCCTACCTGCTCGCGCAGTCCGGCCTGCCGATCATCTACAGCGGGGACGAGGTCGGCCAGGTGAACGACTACGCCTACAAGGACGACCCCGAGAAGGCCGACGACTCGCGCTACATCCATCGCGGCCGCTTCGACTGGTCGCTCGTCGACCGCGTTGACGAGAAGGGCAGCGTCCAGGAGCGCATCTTCGACGCGCTCGGCGAGCTCGAGGCCATCCGCCGGCGCGAGGACGTCTTCGACGCCGACGCGGAGGTGGGCATCGTCGACTACAGCGACCCCTCGATCCTCTGGATCCGCCGGAGCGCCGGGGGCCGCACGCTCAACGCGGTCTTCAACTTCTGCGACGCCGAGAAGACCGTCTGGATGCCGGCCTGCGCCGAATACACCAACCTGCTCACGGGCGAGACCATGGGCTTCGAGACCTTCCAGCTGCCCGCCTGGGGCTTCGTCTGGTACCTCGCGTAGACGCCAAACCTGACAGATTGCCCTGGCACCATTGTCATCATGACAAAGGTGCCAGGGCAATCTGTCAGGCCCTAGGAGAGGATCTTCATCTTGGAGAGGGCGCGGCTGAGCTCGAGGTAGCTGAAGTTCGCCCCCTCGAGCGAGGAGAGGCAGATGGGGATCGCAAGCCGGTCCTTCTGCGCGATCGGCCTCATGACGCAGCCGTCGAAGGGGCCGATGAACTCTCCTCCCACGATGAGCGAGAGGCCATTTCTGTGCTCCATCAGGTCGCCGTACGACTCGAGCGTGGGAATCTCGACGAGCTCCGAGGTCATGCCGTGCGCCGCGTAGGCGCGGCAGACGGACTCGTTGAAGTGGTCGAACTCCGGCGCGAGGGCGACGGGGCACGCGTTGATGTCCTCGAGCGTGAGCTCGCTCTTCTTGGCGAGCGGGTTGGACCCCGCCATAACCACGTAGGGGGACATCGTGCCGAGGCTCCCCGTGACGACGCCCCGCTCCTTCAGCGATCCGACCGTCACGAGGGCGTCGAAGCGCCCCTCCCTGAGCTCGTCGATGCAGGCCGAGCAGGTCGTGAGCACGACGTCGACCTCGCATCCGAGGGCGCGGCCGGCCACGACGCTGATCATCGTGCAGATGCGCTCGATGCCAGGGAACCTGGGCACGCAGAGACCGAGGCGCAGGGCGCGCGAGACGCCGGCCTCGCGAGCGCTTGACCGGGCGAAGCTTACGAGCGCGTCGTACTCCGCGAGCACCCGCTTGGCACGTGCGCCGAAGGCGCGGCCGAGTGGCGTGGGCGTCACCCCGGAGCTCGCGCGGTTGAAGAGCGGGGCGCCCGTCTCCCCCTCGAGCTCGGACATGGCCTTGGAGACCGCCTGGACCGAGACGCCCTCACGCGCGGCAGCGGCAGAGAAGCTCCCCGTGGCGAGAATCGCCACGACGTATCTGAGCTGCTTTATGTTCACGAACGAGCCTCCCTGCGAGACGCGCTGCCGAGAGCTGGTGATACATCAGCGATATATGGCTAGTTTGTCACAGGAGCATTTCGGACGGAGAACATGCGCCCCCTCCTCAAAGCGGAGTTGACGTAACGCCATCTCCCTCCGCTCGGAAGGCCGCCCCCATTTGCGCGGGTTTTCTCGCCACGCGCCGAAAGCCCCTCTCCCTCGGCGAGGGTTGAGAGCTATCGTGTGGGGGCAAGGCGGCCCGTTTCCCCCGCCCCCCGAGAGGACGCCCCATGCACGAGATACCCTGCGACATCACAGACCCGCTGGGCCTGCACATCCAGCTCGCCGTCCTGCTGGCAAGCGAGGCCGAGCGCTGGAGGAGCGACGTCACCCTGGAGCACGCGGGGCGCGTCGTGGACGCCAAGCAGCTCATGCAGCTCCTGATGCTCGGCGTGCGCACGGGCGAGCACGTGGTCGTGACCGTGAGCGGGCCGGACGAGGACACCGCCGCCGGGGCCATCCGGCAGATCACGCGGACGTTCTAGCGCGGGGAGTCGGGCGCCCGGCGTTCTTGTCGCCTTGGCCCCGCAGACCTGCCGTGCGGGGCCAAGGCGACAAGAACGTCCGGCCGTCAGCCCAGCAGCCCGTCGAGCTCCTCTCTCCACCGCGCGACGAGCCGGTCGAGTGACCACGCCGCGTTGGCGGGACTCGTGGACGGCAGCACCCGCGCAGGAAGGCCGCACGCGGGCTCCAGCCACCGCCGATAGAGCCGCCCCGCCGTGCCGCCGTTGCAGATCACGGCCTCGACGGGCGCCGCGCGCAGGATGCGGGGGACGTCGGCCGGAACCACGTTCCTGATGGAGGCGTCCGACGACCCGCGGATGTCGCAGCTCTCGATGACGTCCCAAAGGGCGATGCCGTGGCGCAGGAGCAGCGCGCGCTTGGCCGGGACGTCGCCGTCCGCCGGGACGGGCTCGCCCGCGCACGCGGCGACGACGCGCCAGAAGCGGTTGCGCGGGTTGCCGTAGTAGAAGCGGTTCTCGCGCGAGAGCGCCGAGGGGAGCGAGCCCAGCACGAGCACGCGGGAGCGCTCGTCGAAGACTGGGTCGAACTCGTGGACTATGTGCTCGTAGTCTGCCATGCCACGAGCATAGCGCCCCGAGGCGCCACCTGCGGCCTCAACCTGCCCTTTCATGGGTGTTTGGTGAGAAGGGTCCCACCCGCGCTACACTCGTTACGTTGAAGGGAGTCCCCCAGGATGGACATCAACCAGATCGCGCAGATGGCAGGCGTCTCGCGGGCGACGGTCTCGCGCTATCTCAACGACGGCTACGTCAGCCAGGAGAAGCGCGCCGCCATCCGCCGCGTCATCGAGAAGACCGGCTACGTGCCTTCCCAGCACGCCAAGACCCTGCGCACGGGCAAGACCAACGTCGTGGGGATCATCATCCCCAAGATCAACTCCGCCTCGGTGAGCCGGATGGTCGCGGGCATCACGCCCGTGCTCAACGCCGCCGGCTACCAGGTGCTGCTTGCCAACACGGACAACAACGCCTCGCGCGAGGTGGACTTCCTGCGCCTCTTCTCTGAGAAGAACCAGGTGGACGGCGTCATCCTTATCGCCACCGTCATCACCGAGGAGCATCGGGAGGCGATCTCCTCCCTTCCCGTGCCCATCGTGGTGCTCGACCAGGACGTGGACTTCCGCTCGTGCGTCTTCCAGAACGACTACGAGGGCATGCGGGAGGTCGCCTCGATCGCGCTGCGCTCCGCCAGGCGTCCGGCCTACATCGGCGTCTTCGAGGAGGACGTCGCCGTCGGGCGGATGCGCCGCCAGGGGTTTCTCGCCGCATGCGTCGAGGCCGGCGTGGAGGTGCCCGAGCGCGCGATGCGCATCGCGGAGTTCACCGTTGACTCCGGATACGAGCAGGCGGAGGCCCTGCTCGAGACCTACCCCGAGCTCGACGGCATCGTGTGCGCCACCGACTCCATCGCCTACGGCGCCCTCACCTGCCTGCGCGAGTACGGCCACCGCGTCCCCGAAGACGTGGTGGTGACGGGCATGGACGACTCCGAGATCTCCCAGATCGTCACGCCGACGCTGACCACGGTGCACCTTCACTACAAGTCCTCCGGCGCGCAGACCGCCCGGATGCTCGTGGGCTTCATGACCGGCGAGGAGTACGTGGCGCGCAAGGTCAAGATGGACTACGAGGTGGTGGCGAGGAACTCCACGCGCTAGGACGCGCGCCGACGCCGCGTTGCCATTTGCGGGGTTATGGCAGCAGCGGCGTGCGGGGCGTTGCGAGAAGCGGGGTCGTGGCAGTGATTGGGCTGCCACGACCCCGCTTTTCGCAACAGGGGCGAGAAGAACCGCAGGTCGTTCTTCTCGCCGATTGCCACAGGCCCCGTCCGCGCAACGCGCGGACGCGCCAGATTGCCATAACCCCTCTTTCCGCAGCGACCCGCCATCCCGAGCGCCCCGCGGGCAGGGCGAGAAGAACGTGCGACCGAGCATGCCCCCGCGCACGGACTGCGGCCCCGCCGGCGGAAATCCGTGCGCGGGGGCATGCTCGACCAGACCACCGCTCGCCGACAAAACCCCGCCGTCTGCGGCAACTCCCCTCCAGCACGTTCTTCTCGCCGTATTGTGAGAACGATTCCATATGGGAACGTTCTCACATGGTATGATGAGGCGGAGAGAAAGGTGGGCACATGGCACTCGACTATCGGCAGGCGGCTCAGGAGATTCTGGACGCCATCGGCGGTCCGGGCAACGTGGTCTCGGCGGCGCACTGCGCCACGCGCCTGAGGCTCGTGCTCGCGGACGACGCCAAGGTGGACCAGGCGGCCGTGGACAACGCGACCGGCGCCAAGGGCAACTTCAAGGCGTCCGGTCAGCTCCAGGTCATCTACGGCACGGGCACAGTGAACAAGGTCTACGACGAGTTCATCGCCCTCGGCCACATCACGGCCGCCACCAAGGCGGAGGTGAAGGAGGCCGCCGCGCAGCAGCAGGCCAACCCCTTCATGCGCGCGATCAAGCTGCTGGGTGACGTCTTCGTGCCCATCATCCCGGCGATCGTGGCCTCCGGCCTGCTCCTGGGCATCATGAGCGCGCTCTCCTTCATGGATTCCAACGGCTTCATCGCGCTCGACACCAACAACGCCTGGTACCAGATCCTGAACCTCGTCTCCAACACGGCGTTCACGTTCCTGCAGATCCTCATCGGCTTCTCCGCGGCCAAGGCCTTCGGCGCCAACCCCTACCTCGGCGCGGTCGTGGGCATGCTGCTCATTAACCCGGGCCTGCAGAACGCCAACACCGTGGCCACCGAGGGCGTGCTCCAGACCTACCCCGTCATCCCCGGCCTCTACTCCATCGAGTGGACCGGCTACCAGGGCCACGTCATCCCCATCGTCATCGCCTGCGGCATCCTCGCCTTCATCGAGAAGCGCCTGCACAAGGTGGTGCCCGAGGCCTTCGACCTCTTCGTGACGCCGCTCGTCTCCGTTGCCGTCACGGCCTATGTCACCATGCTCGCCGTCGGGCCCGTCTTTGTCTGGGCCGAGAACGCCATCCTCGGCGGCATCCAGTTCCTGCTCACGCTGCCGCTCGGCCTGGGCTCGCTCATCATGGGCGCCCTCTACGCCCCCACCGTCGTCACCGGCATCCACCAGATGTACACCACGATCGACCTCGGCCAGATCGCCACGTACGGCGTGACCTACTGGCTGCCGCTCGCCAGCGCCGCCAACATCGGCCAGGCCGGCGCGGCGCTCGCCGTGGCGCTCAAGACCAAGGACGTCAAGGTCCGCTCGCTCGCCCTCCCCTCCTCGCTCTCCGCGTTCATGGGCATCACCGAGCCCGCCATCTTCGGCGTGAACCTCCGCTTCTTCAAGCCCTTCGTGGCCGGCTGCATCGGCGGCGGCCTGGGCGCCATGTTCGCCTCCATCGTGGGCCTCGCCGCGGCGGGCTCCGGCGTCACCGGCGTCTTTGGCATCCTGCTCTGCCTCAACCAGCCCGTGCAGTACGTGATCATGTTCGCCATCGCCGGCGTCGTGGCCTTCGCCATCTCCTACGCGCTCTACCGCGACCCTGAGGCGGCAGGCGAGAAGAACGCCGAGCCCGCGGTCGAGGCCGCGCCCGAGGCCGCGGACGCCCCCGCGGTGGCCGACGCCGCACCCGCCGCGCAGGCCGAGGTCCTTCTCGCCCCGATGACGGGCACCGCCATCAAGATGACCGAGGTCCCCGACCCTGTCTTCGCGAGCGAGGCCATGGGTCCCGGAGCCGCCGTGCGCCCCACCGAGGGCAGGCTCTGCGCGCCCGCCGCGGGCACCGTCACCGTGCTCGCCGAGACCGGCCACGCCCTCGGCATGACCACCGACGCGGGCGCCGAGGTCCTCATGCACATCGGCATCGACACCGTGACCCTCGAGGGCGGGCCCTTCACCGCGCACGTCAAGGTGGGCGACCACGTTAAGGCCGGCCAGCTCCTCATGGACGTCGACCTCGACGCCATCCGCGCCGCGGGACTCGACCCGGTGACCCCGGTCATCGTGACCAACGCCGAGGCCTACACTAGGGTCACACCGCATGCTGGCACGACCGTGCGCGCCGGCGAGAGCCTCGTCGAGCTCTCCTGACCGTCCCTCCTCGCACAGGGGCGGCCCGCGCCGGACGGGCCGCCCCGCCTCACACTCGGGAGCCATCATGTCACACGATCCCTGGAGAATGGGCTTTCACCTCATGCCGCCCGTCGGCTGGCTCAACGACCCCAACGGCCTCTGCCAGCTGGGCGGCACCTATCACGTGTTCCACCAGTACAGCCCCGACTGGCCCGCGCCCGACGCGCCGCGCGGGTGGGGCCACTTCTGGAGCCGCGACCTCGTCCACTGGCAGGGGGGCGGCCGGGGCTTGGCCATCGCACCCGACACCCCCGACGAGGCATCGGGCGCCTACTCGGGCTGCGCCGTCCCCTTCGAGGGCGGCGTGCGCCTCTACTACACCGGCAACGTCAAGGAGCCGGGAGACTTCGACTACGTGCGCGCGGGACGGCGCGCGGCACAGGTCCTCGTCGAGGCCGCGGCAGACCCTGCCGCGTCCGGAGGCCTTGCGCTCGGCGAGAAGGACGTGCTGCTGAGAAACGCCGACTACCCCACATTCTGCTCGTGCCACGTGCGCGACCCCAAGGTCTGGCGCGAGGGGGGCGCGTGGTGGATGCTCCTCGGCGCGCGCGACCTCGACGACCGGGGGCTCGCGCTCGTGCTGCGCTCGAATGACGGCCGGGCGTGGGAGAACGCCGGGGCCGTCCGCCCGACGTCCCCCTTCGGCTACATGTGGGAGTGCCCGGACCGCATCGAGCTCGACGGGCGCGAGTGGCTCTCGTTCTGCCCGCAGGGCATGGCCGAGCGCCCCTGGGCCGACGGCGTGGACGACCAGTCCGGCTACGTCCCGCTCCCCGCAGGCGAGCGCCTGGCGGCGGACGCCGAGGTCGACCCCCGGGCGTTCCGGCGCTGGGACCACGGCTTTGACTTCTACGCGCCGCAGAGCTTCGTGGACGAGTCCGGCCGCGCCATCCTGATCGGCTGGATGGGCATGCCCGACGCCGACTTCGCGGGGGCGCCCGGCGGCATGACGTGGTGCCACTGCCTCACGGTTCCGCGCGAGGTTACGGCCGGCGCGGACGGGGCGCTGCTCCAGCGGCCGGTGCGCGAGCTCGAGGCGCTGCGCGGCGCGCGGCGCGAGCTGGCCGGCGGCGGGTCGCTCACGCTGGGGGAGCATCGAGCCGACGTCCTTCTCGCCCACCCCGAGGGGCCGCTCGAGCTCTGGCTGGACGACGCGCTCGCGATTACCTGGGACGGCGCGGAGCTTGCGCTGCGCTTTGCGGACGACGCCGTCGGCTGCGGGCGGACCGTGAGGACCGCACCCTGCAAATGCCTTCGCGATCTACGCGTTCTTGTCGATAGCTCAGCCGTCGAGGTGTTTGCCAACGACGGCGAGCTCACCTTTGCCACCCGCTGGTTCCCCCGCTCCCCCACCCTCACGCTCGTGCAAAACGTGCAAAAGGGACAGGCACTTTTGCACGCCTGGGAGATGGGCGACGGCGTGGCGGGCACGTACGAGTAGCCGCACGGACCGCTTGCCGAGAAGAGCGGCGCGCTCGGCCGCGCCGCGGCATAATGGGTGTGGAATCGATTCCGCACACAAGCGAAAGGACACCGCGATGTTCTCCGTCTCCGCACTGGGCGAGCTCCTCATCGACTTCACCGACGCCGGCACCTCAGCTGGAGGCCAGCGACTCTTCGAGCGCAACGCCGGCGGAGCGCCGGCCAACGTCCTCGTGGCGCTGGAGAAGCTCGGCCACAAGACCGCCTTCCTGGGCAAGGTGGGCTGCGACATGCACGGCGAGTTCCTGCGCGCCACCCTCGAGGAGCAGGGCATCGACACGACGGGGCTCATCTCCGACCCCGACGCCTTCACCACCCTGGCCTTCGTGGCGCTCTCTCCGGACGGCGAGCGCGAGTTCTCCTTCGCGCGCAAGCCCGGCGCGGACACCCGCATCACGGAGGATGAGCTCGCGCGCGATGTGATCGCCGCGTCCAAGGTCTTCCACGTGGGCTCGCTCTCGCTCACCGACGAGCCCGCCCGCTCCGCCACGCTCGCCGCGCTCGCCTGCGCGCGCGAGGCCGGCTGCACCCTCTCCTACGACCCCAACTACCGCGCGAACCTCTGGCCTTCGGTGGACGCCGCCGTGGAGCAGATGCGCGCCGTGGTGCCGCAGATGGACCTCATGAAGCTCTCCGACGAGGAGTGCGAGCTGCTCACGGGCGAGGCCGACCCGGAGGCCGCCGCGGCGGCGCTCCTGGCGCAGGGCCCCAAGGTCGTGGCCGTGACG
Source organism: Thermophilibacter sp. ZX-H3 (assembly GCF_052599055.1). Taxonomy (NCBI): domain Bacteria; kingdom Bacillati; phylum Actinomycetota; class Coriobacteriia; order Coriobacteriales; family Atopobiaceae; genus Thermophilibacter; species Thermophilibacter sp. ZX-H3. The sequence continues at coordinate 52,055 of NZ_JBQXES010000020.1, forward strand.
CTCGGCGCGGGCGGCGCCTACGTGCGCACTGCCGACGGCGGCGCCACGGTGCCGGGCTTCCCCGCGGACGCCGTGGACGCCACGGGCGCCGGGGACTCCTTCTGGGGCGGCTTCCTCGCAGGCTTCTGCGAGAGCGGCAAGGCGCCGGCGGAGGTGACCGTCGAGGACGCCGCCGACTTCGCGCGCCTGGGCAACGCCGTCGCGTCCCTCTGCGTCCGCAAGCGCGGCGCCATCCCCGCGATGCCGGAGCGCGCCGACGTGGAGGCCCTCCTCGCCGAGTAGCCTGGCGCTGCCGACTCGGTGGCGCGCCCGATTTGTGACGCGGCCGACTCGGTGACGCGCCCAGCTCAGTGACGCGCCCAATCAGTGGCGCGCCCGACTCAGTGACGGGTTCTGGACGAATGCGGCCTCTGGACCGGGGCCATCCGTTCAGAACCCGTCACTCTGCCAAAGGCAGATTGAAGCCAGAAGATTGAAGCCAGACCCCGTCGCCCCCGTCAGGTCACGGGCGGGCGAGGGCCTCGAAGCGGCGATAGAGCAGCCCTCCCGCCGCGGCGAGCGCCACCGCCACGACGACGGCCATGGCGGCGATCCCGTAGTCTCCGCTCCCGAAGGCCGAGGCGGCGACCGTGGACGTCACGATGGAGGGGATGCGGCCGAGCGTGGTGATGGCCAGCACCGCCCCGAAGCGCATGTCCGTGAGCCCGGCAAAGTACGTGAGGAAGTCCTTGGGCGTCCCCGGAATGAGAAAGACGACGAGCATCACGAGCTCGAGCCGCCGGGCGTCATGCAGCCACGAGAAGCGGTCGAGATGTGAGCGGTCAAAGAAGACGCCCACGAGCGACCAGCCCCAGCGACGCACCGCCCAGAAGATGGCGCTCGACGCCACGGCGCTCGCGGCCATGCACACGAGCGTGCCCTCGAGGAAGCCGAAGGCGTACCCGCTCGCCAGCTCGACGGGCTCCCCGGGGAGAAAGGCGAGCGCGATCTGCAGCGCGTTGACGCCGCCGATGACGAGCCGCGAGAGGATCGCGTGCTCAGCGACGAAGGACCGCACCGCAACGGGGTCGCTCGCCCAGGCGTAGGCCTCGGGCGCCCAGCGCAGGCAGATGGCCGCGAGCGCGACCCCCACCGCCACAAGCGCGCAGATGTCGAGCGCCCTTCTTGCCCTCAGGTCGCGATCCGCGACGTCATGCCGGTTCTTCTCGCCCATGCGCACCCCCTCCCGTCCATCTTGCCATCCGGGGGCACCACCGGGCGGCCCTCAGCGGGAACCCTTGCCCGATGCTTGCGCCGCCCTTACACAGCCAGCCGGAACGGACACGCTCCGAGGCCGGCGAGACGGGCCTAGAGCGTCGCCGCGTGCACGAGCATCGCGAGCGCGAGGCTGCCCAGGAGCGTCGAGGTTACCAGGCAGCCGAGAAGAACGGCCTTCTCGGACATTCTCTTGAACATGGTGCCCCCCTTCCTCGTTGCCGCCCCTCCCCCCAGGGACCGGGCACGCCGAGTCGCCTGCGTGCCCGCTCCTGGGAGGGTGACTCCATTCTTGCAGCTCAGAAGGATGGAACCAATCGATTGGACTTACTGCCGGGTGACGCTTTGGTAAGATTCCCGCCTCCCCGCGCCGCGTCCCGCCGCGCGGGGAGGGCCTAGCGCCGCAGCTCGGAGAGGGCCACGCGGACGGCCTCGTCCTCGTCGTCGGTCACGACCACGAGCTCGGGGTCGAGCGGCGAGATGTTGCCCGACTCGCGGACGGTCCCCTCGAGCCAGTCCATGAGGCCGCCCCAATACTCGGAGCCGAAGAGCACCACGGGGACGCGCGCCACCTTGTGCGTCTGGACGAGCGTGAGCAGCTCGAATGCCTCGTCGAGCGTGCCGAAGCCACCCGGGAAGATGATCGCCCCGCTCGAGTACTTGACGAACATCGTCTTGCGCACAAAGAAGTAGCGGAAGGTCATGCCCAGGTTGACCCACTTGTTGATGCCCTGCTCGTGCGGCAGCTCGATGCCCAGCCCCACCGACTTGCCGCCCGCCTTGGCCGCCCCGCTGTTGGCGGCCTCCATGATGCCCGGGCCTCCGCCGGTGATCACGGCCACGCCCGCCTCGGCGAGCTTTCTGCCCACGTGGCGCGCGGCACGATACATCGGGTCGGTGCGCGGCGTGCGCGCCGAGCCAAAGACGGTAACGGCGGGCCCCAGCTCCGCGAGCGCACCGAAGCCGTCGACGAACTCGGCCTGGATGCGCAGGACGCGCCACGGGTCCATGTGCAGCCAGTCCGTGGAGGCCTCGGGCGCGAGGAGGTTGCCCGTGGTGGTGTCGGCCGGGATCATGGGCCCGCGCATGATCACGGGACCGCGGTGGTAGGTCTGCCCGAGGGGCTCCTCGGGAGTGGGGCGCTGGTCGAGGTTCTTCTCGTCTGCCATGATGCCTCCTTCTCCTGACGGGGCCCTACGGTACGTCCGCCCCGTCAGCGGCGGGTAAGCCGCGCGACATGTCGCGATACGCTTTGTGTACCCGTTTTTGCCGCCGGCGCTGGCGTGCCACTGGCGTCAGGCTTATTTGGCGCATGCCACTGGCGTCAGGTTTTGCCGCTGGGCCACTGGCGTCAGGTTTGTTTGGCACACATGTCCCGTGTGCCAAACAAACCTGACGC
>NZ_JBQXES010000021.1:0-27541 GCF_052599055.1 Thermophilibacter sp. ZX-H3
TTGGGACGGGCCTGCCACTGGCGGCAGGCCCGTCCCAAACTCCCTGAGAGAAATAACCCGTCCCCTTTTGCCTGACGCCGGTGGCGCGCCCGTCCCAAAAGCTCTGAGGGAAAAAACGCGTCCCCTTTTCACACCATCTGCTCGGGGTGGAAGACCTCGTCGAAGCGCTCCGGGGTGAGAAGCCCCAGCGACACGCAGGCCTCCTTGAGCGACGTCCCCTCGGCGAAGGCCTTCTTGGCCACGCGCGCGGCGTTGTCGTAGCCGATGTGGGGGTTGAGACTCGTCACCAGCATGAGCGATCGGTGGAGGTTCTCGTCCATCTTCTCGCGGTTGGCGCGGATGCCGCTCGCGCAGCGCTCGTCGAAGGAGACGATCGCGTCGGCGAGCAGGCGCACGGACTGCAGGTAGTTGTAGGCGATCACCGGCATGAAGACGTTGAGCTCGAAGTTGCCCTGGGAGGCCGCCATCCCGATCGCGGCGTCGTTGCCCATGACCTGTACGGCAACCATCGTCACGGCCTCGCACTGGGTGGGGTTGACCTTGCCCGGCATGATGGAGCTGCCCGGCTCGTTGGCCGGAATCGTAATCTCCCCCAGGCCGAGGCGCGGGCCCGAGGCGAGCCAGCGCACGTCGTTGGCGATCTTCATCATGTTGGCGGCGAGGCCCTTCACGGCGCCATGGCTGAACACGAGCGCGTCCTTGCCCGTGAGCGCGCGGAACTTGTTGGGGTCCGTCTCGAAGGGCAGGCCCGTGAGCTCGGCCAGCTCCGCCGCCACCGCCTCGTCGAAGCCCTCGGGGGCGTTGAGGCCCGTGCCCACGGCCGTGCCGCCGAGCGCCAGGCGATAGAGCCCCGGCATCGCGGCGAGCAGCTCCTCGCGGCTGCCCTCGAGCAGGCCGCGCCAGCCGGAGATCTCCTGCGCAAACGAGATGGGCACCGCGTCCTGGAGGTGGGTGCGGCCGCTCTTGACCACGCCGGCATTCTCCTCCTCGAGGCGGCGCAGCGTGCTCGTGAGCTGGTCGATCGCGGGAAGCAGGCGTCCCGTCACCGCAACCGCGGCCGCCACGTGCATGGCCGTGGGGAAGGTGTCGTTGGAGGACTGGCTCATGTTGACGGAGTCGTTGGGGTGGAGGGGCTTCTCCAGCGCCACGTTCTTCTCGCAGGCGAGCTGGTTGCCGCGGTTGGCGAGCACCTCGTTCATGTTCATGTTGGACTGCGTGCCGGAGCCCGTCTGCCACACCACGAGCGGGAAGTCCCTGTCATGGCAGCCAGCAAGCACCTCGTCGGCAGCCTCGCAGATGAGGTCGCGCGCCTCGGGCGCAAGACGTCCGAGGCCGCAGTTGGCCCGTGCCGCCGCCTTCTTCACCAGCGCGAACGCGCGCACGATCTCCTCGGGCATGCGCTCGGTGCCAATCGGGAAGTTCTCGTGGCTGCGCTCGGTCTGAGCGCCCCAGAGCGCGTCCGCCGGCACGAGCATCTCGCCCATCGAGTCGCGCTCGACGCGCCACCCGTCGTTCTTCTCGGCCACCTGCTAGTCCTCCCCGTCCTTCTTCCCATCATCGTCCCGGTCCTCGTCGGCACGGCTGTCCGCCTCCATGCGCTCGAGCCCCGAGGTGATCGCGGAGACGATCTCCGCCTGGTCGCGGCCGACGACGCCGAGGTCGGCGCGCACGCCGCGGAAGCGCGGGCTCTTCGAGTACTCCTCGGCGAGGCGGCGGTTGCCCCAGGCGTCCGAGAGGGCGCCCAGCTCGCGCTGGATCTCGTCCATGTACTCGCTCATGACGGCGCGGTCCGGGCCGAGCACGGCCCCCAGACGCTCCGCGACGTAGTGCATCTCCTTGGCGTCCCGGCGCGCGGAGTAGACCGCGTCGCCGTCGCGAAGGTCAAGGCCGAAGAGGTCCTCGTCAAGCTCCGCGAACTCCGCGTCGAAGTGCCTCCGCAGGTCGTCGGCGGAGAGCCCGCGCTCGGAGACCTTCGACTTCCAGCCCACGTGCGCGAGGTCCTTGGCGATCTTGACGAGCTGCTTGCCGGAATGGCGCTTGCGCATGAGCGTCACCAGCGAGGCGCACTCGAGCGAGCGCTCCTTGGCGCACGCCATCGGAAGGAGGCTGTTGTCGCCGAGCTCGCCGCTCTCAACGAGGCCGTCGACGCTCTGGGAGAGGATGTCGAGGGCGCGCAGGTGCGCCGAGGCGACCTGCAGCTCCTTGAGGACGTGCTCGCAGCGGCGGTTCTGCTTCTTCGTCTGCCACGGAGCGATGAACTGCAGGAGCGACCTCATGCGCCTGAGGCCGATCCTGAAGCGGAGCAGCCCCTCGGGGTCCTCCGGCTTGGCGAGAAACGCCTCCGAGAGGGCAACGAGGTCGCGTGCCGCGCCGCCGATCTCATGCTCGACGATGGCAAGCTCGTCCCACGTCCGGGTCTCGGGGCCGGCGACGAACCACAGGAGCCTCCCCGTGCCGGAGAAGCCCTCCGGAAGCGCGATGGCCGCGGCCGCGCCCTTGCCAAAGCCGGGGGAGCCGCCCAGAAGCCGCGTCGAGAGCTGGTCGACGAAGGGTGCATGCCCGACGGCGATCACGACCGGCTCCTCGGCCTCCGAGAGCTCGGCGAGAAACGCCGAGACGTCCTGGGCATAGAGCGAGTCGTGGACCTCGATGTCCTCGGCGTCGATGGCGTCGGCCACGATCTGTGCGGTCTCGAGCGCGCGAATCGCCGGGCTGCTCCACACCGCCGCCTCGACGTCTTCCCCGAGCAGGGCAAAGGTGCGCGGGTAGGCCGTCTTGAGGGAGCGGGCGCCCGAGGCCGTGAGCCTGCGGTCGAGGTCCGTTCCCGAAGCGGACGTCGCCTCGGGGTCTCCGTGTCGAACGAGAACCAGCGTCTTGACCATGTGTCCCCCGTCCTTCGCTGCCAACGACTTTTCAGCATAGCCCTTAGCCGTTCGCCGAGTTCTCGGCTTCGGGGAGCGGTTTTCAGAGATGTGACACGGCTGGCTGGCCGAGGGGGGCGCCGCGCGAGACGGGGCCGTGGCAGAAGTCCGAGAGCGGGCGTTGACAGAAATGGGGCTGTGGCAGTCCGACGGCTGCCACAGCCCCATCTTTCACAACACGCCTCAACAAACGCGCAGGTCGAACCTTTACTGCCCTGCCATAACCCCGCATCTCCCAACGCCCGACGGCGCGCGATTGCCACAAGCCCCAATCACGCAACGCCGGGTCCGCGCGGAGATGACGCGCCTACATGAGCTCGCAGACCTGGGTGGCAAAGGCCACGGGGTCCTCGGGCAGGATGCCCTCCACGAGCAGGGCCTGGTTGTAGAGCAGGCCCGCGTAGAGCTTGACCTTCTCGGCGTCGCCCGCCTCCTGAGCGGCGCGGAGCTTCTCGAAGACCGGGTGCTTGGCGTTGACCTCGAGCACGCGAACGGCCTTGGGGGCCTCCCCCGCCTCGGGGCCGGCGGCGAGGACCTTCTCCATCTCAAGGGAGAGCGGGCCCTCGGAGGTGATCACGGCAGGCGCGCCGTCGGCGGCGAGGCGCGTGGACACCGCGACCTTCTCGACCTGGCCTGCCAGCGCATCCTTCATGGCATCGAACAGGCCCTCGTTTGCCTTGGTGGCCTCCTCGGCCTCCTTCTTCTCCTCGTCGCTCGCGAGGTCCAGGTCACCGGAGGTCACGTTCTTGAGCTCGACGGTGCGGTCCTCGACCTCGGGCTCGGCGCCGTCGGCCACGGCCTTCTCCGCCGCCTCGCGCGCGGCGTCGTCCTCGTAGACCTTGGGCAGGCCCTTTGCCGTGAAGTCGCGCATGGCCTGGAAGCAGAACTCGTCCACGTCCTGCGTGGCCAGGAGCACGTCGTAGCCCTTGGCGAGGACGGACTCCACCACGGGCATCTTGGCCAGGCGCTCGCGGTCGTCGCCGGCGGCGTAGTAGACCGCCTTCTGCCCGTCCGCCATGGCGGCCACGTACTCCTGGAGCGTGACCATCTTCTGCTCGCGCGCGCTCCAGAACAGGAGCAGCCCCGCGAGCTCGTCCTTCTTCATGCCGTAGCTGGAGTAGATGCCGTACTTGAGGCCGCGGCCGAAGTTCTCGAAGAACTTCACGTATGCCTCGCGATCGTTGTCGCGCATGGCCTCGAGCTCGGAGGTGATCTTCTTCTCGATGCGGCGCGCCATGGCCTGGAGCTGGCGGGTCTGCTGGAGCGTCTCGCGCGAGATGTTGAGGGAGACGTCGGAGGAGTCCACGACGCCGCGGACGAAGTTGTAGTAGTCGGGCAGGAGGTCAGCGCACTTCTCCATGATGAGGACGTTGGAGCTGTAGAGCTCGAGGCCCTTCTCGTAGTCGCGACTGTAGAGGTCAAAGGGCGCCTGGCCGGGGATGAAGAGCAGGGCGTCATACTCGAGCGTGCCCTCGGCGTGCAGGCTGAAGGTGCGCGCGGGGTCCACCCAGTCGTGGAACGTGGACTTGTAGAACTCGGCGTACTCCTCGTCGGTGACCTCGGAGCCGCGCTTCTTCCAGATGGGGGTCATCGAGTTGATGGTCTCGAGCTCGGTGTAGTCCTCCCACTCCGGCTTGTAGTCATCGCCGGCGTCGGCGGGCTTCTCCTTCTCGCGGCTCTTGGTCACGAGCATCTGCACGGGGTAGCGCACGTAGTTGCTGTACTTCCTGATGAGCTCGCGGAGCTTCCACTCGCTGAGGAACTCGTCGTAGTTGGCCTCCTCGGCGTTCTCCTTGAGGGTCATGACGACGGAGGTGCCGGGCTCGGAGCGCCAGGCGGGATCGTCGGCGGCAACGGGCTCGATCGTGTAGCCCTCCACGCCGTCCGAGGTCCAGCGGTTGCACTCGTCAGAGCCGTACGCGCGGCTGATCACGCTGACCTCGCGCGCGACCATGAAGGCGGAGTAGAAGCCCACGCCAAAGCGGCCGATGATGTCCACGGCGTCGCCCTGGGCCTCGGCGTTGGCTGCCTTGAACTCCTCGGAGCCGGAGTGGGCAATGGTGCCGAGGTTCTTCTCCAGCTCCTCGGCCGTCATGCCGATGCCGTTGTCGGAGACGGTGATGGTGCGCGCGTCCTTGTCAAAGGCCACGTTGATGGCAAGGTTTGCCTGGTCAACCTGCACGGAGCTGTCCGTGAGGCTCTTGAGGTAGAGCTTGTCGATGGCGTCCGAGGCGTTGGACACCAGCTCGCGCAGGAAGATCTCGCGGTTGGTGTAGATGGAGTTGATCATGAGGTCGAGCAGCTTCTTGCTCTCTGTCTTGAACTTGCGCATGCGGCGCTCCCCTTTCGTGCTGCGTTGTTGAACGAGGGGTAGTGTACCCGTTTTTAGATAATCTCAGTCTGGAGCGCTTAGATATACAAAAAGAAAAGAGGGCCGGCCCTCCGGCGTCTAGTCGAGAAGAACCGGCCCGAGGAAGTCGGCGTCATAGGGGATGGCATCCCGCAGGCCAAGAGGCCCGTCAGAGGCGGCGACGAGGTAGTTGTCCTCCCCCGCGTGGTCGTCATCCGTGGCAAGCGCCACCTCGACATGCGAGAAGACCGTAAGCGACGTTGCCACGAAGGAGCGGAGGAAGCTGACGTCGGAACCTCCGTCGCGCGAGACCACGTTGGCGAGAAGAACCCCTCCGGGGGCGAGCGATCGCCGAGCGGCGCGCAGGGCGCCCACCGTGGCGAGCGAGCGCACCGGGTCCGCGCCGACGAAGGCGTCGAGCACCACCGCGTCATAGGGGCCCGCCCCACGTTCGAGGAGCGCGCGGCCGTCGTCGCATATGACGCGCAGGTCCCCGCCGTCCGCCCGGGCCCGGGCGATGGCCTCGTCGAGAAAGAACCACCTGCGCGCGGCGCCGATGACCGCAGGGTCTATCTCCACCACGTCGGTCCTGACCCCCGGGTGCCCGGAGGCGACCATCTTGGGAAAGGCAAACCCTCCCCCGCCGACAGCAAGGACGCGACGAGCGTCGGGGCGCAGGTCAAAGAGCCGACCGAAGGCGCGATAGTACTCGAAGACGGGCTCCATCCTACGGTCCCCGAGATAGGTCGCAGACTGATAGACGCCCCCGCAGCGCAGGACGCGAACGCGGGCGCCGTCGCCCCTGATGGTGTACACGAGCGCAAGGCCACCCATGGTGCGGACGACGTGCGGGTCGAGCAGGCGGACGCGGACGGCCGCGCCGAGCGCCGCGATGGCGGCGACCGTCGCCGCGACGAACCTTGTGCGCCTCCACCCGCCCATGCGACCCCCGTCCCGCGAGATGCCTCGCGACCATGATATGCCGCGCAACCTCCCCGCTGCTAGAATCTCCCCGAAACGCACGTGCCTGACAGGAGGAACCGTGACGCTCAGGATCATCACCTCCCCCGCGAAGAAGATGCGCGTCATCGACGCGCCGCCGCTGCCCCGGAGCACGCCCGCCCTCCTCGGGAGGACGAGGCTTCTCCTCGAGGCGCTCCGCCGGCTCTCCCCCGCGGAGGCGCAGGAGCTCTGGGCGTGCAGCGACCGACTCGCCGCGCTCAACTACGACCGACTGCAGTCCATGGACCTCGATCGCGACCTCACGGCGGCCGCCGTCTCCTACGAGGGGATCCAGTATCAACACATGGCCCCCGAGGTGATGACCGAGGGAGAGCTCGCCTGGCTCGACGAGCACCTGCGCATCCTCTCTGGCTTCTACGGCATGCTGCGCCCGCTTGACGGCGTGACGCCATATCGCCTGGAGATGCAGGCCCGGCTGGCCGTCGACGGCGCGCGCAACCTCTACGAGTTCTGGGGGCCGACGCTCCATGACGCCCTCGCCGCAGAGTGCGACCTCATCGTCAACGTTGCCTCGGTCGAGTATGCCCGCGCCGTCACGCCTTGGATTCGCCCGGATGGCCCCAAGATGCTGACCTGCCTCTTCTGCGTGGAGCGCGCGGGACGCCTCCGCCAGCCGGCCACCGAGGCCAAGGCGGCGCGCGGCACCTTCATCCGCTGGTGCGCGGAGCGGGGAGTCCAAGATGCGGCAGAGCTTGCCGCGTTTTCCGAGCGCGGCTACCGGCTCCGCGCCGACGACTCGGACGAGCAGACGCTCGTGTTCGTCCGGGATGCCTCGGCATAGGGCATGCCGGCCGTGCAATTAGCTGGATAGTGCGAAAAGACGGCCCCCCGCCCTGCAATCGCCGGGATAGTGTGAAGCATTTTCCCGACTGTCGAGAGAACCTTTCTGTAAAACCGCAGGTAAATTGATTTGAAATTCAATCAACCGACGCTCTTTCTCGGAAAAGGGGCCGAAATGGCTTCACACTATCCCGGCGATTGCAGGGCGGGGGCCCATCTTTTCGCACTATCCCCCTGACTGCATCCGCACCTCATGCGAACGCCGATCTGACGCGTATGATTGACCCACGAGGGAAGGAGGCGGGAGCGGAATGACGAACATCGACGCGCTCATTCAGCAGATCCTGGCGGCAAGCCGAGCCAAGGGCGGGCGCGCCGTCACCGGCACCAGAACCTACTCCGACGAGCCCATCCTCATGCGCGGCTCGCAGCTCAGAAGCTACGTCCCCGACGAGATACGGCAGATGCGCGCGCTCGCACGCCGCCCCGAGGCCAGGTCATGGTCCGAGGCGCGCCTCTTCGTGGAGCAGGCCCGCCTCATGGAGGACTACGCGGACGACTGCCCCTTCGCCGGAACGTTCTCGAGTTACTTCCCGACCTACGACGCGATGGATGACCGGCAGCTCAGAGGTTACTTCACCTGGCGCACATGCGTACGCGGGGGCGACATCCAGCAGACTTCGACGTCGTTCGCGTTCGTATACGTCTACGAGCTCCTGAACGGCATCGGCGTCGATCCCGGGGAGCGGGGGTTCCGCGCCATCGAGGCCTTCTGGAGGGCATACCGTGAGTTTGAGCCGAGCCTCGACCGCTACGTCCACCCCTGGCTCGTCGACTACGCCGCCTATCACGCGCTCGACCAGCAGCTCGTGCTCCCCTACGCCAACTCGGAGCACGACGAGGCGGTCATGGCGCTCATGGACGCCGAGGCCGACGTCCTGTCCCGGCCGTCCGAGGCCACCCATGGCCGACGCCGCTCCCCCGCGAGCTTTCCTGCCGACCCAGACGACGACCAGAAGCTCTTCTCCGCCCTCGACCAGCTCTCGACCTATCGTCCCGCCGGCTCGCGCCTCTACCACGACAGCCCCGACGACCTGCGGGCCGTCACCTGTGCCGTCTTTCGGCAGCTCGTGCGCTATTACCACACGGGCCGCAAGCAAGACCTCGTGGAGTCGCTCTTCGGCACGCGGCAGACGATGCCTCACCTCATGTTCGCCTCGGCGGTGTTCTATCCCGCCGGACGGCATGAGGACTGCGTCTACGACCTTGGCAAGACCAGGCGCTACGAGTGCAGAAACGGCCTCTGGACCTGCACGGCCCTTCATGACGGGGGCGGGAGGAGCGCCAAGCTCGGCCAGATTCTCAGGGCCGTCGACCGACAGCTCCGCGATTCGCTCGACTACCCCCACCCCCTCAAGGAGCACGGGGACCCCAAGTACCTCACGAAGATGATCGAGCGCGTGATTGCGGAGTACCTCGCATGGAGGCGAGCGCACGAGCCGCGGCATGTGGAGATAGACCTCTCAAAGCTCGCGGACATCCGCTCCGCCGCCGCCGAGACCCGCGAGGCACTGCTAATCGACGAGGAGCGCGAATCAGGGGCCGCCGCGGGGCTCGTGCCCACGACAGCGCCCGAGCCCGCCCCGACGCAGGCCGAGAAGAGCAGAGCGCTTGGCCTCGCCGCCGAGGAGCTGTCCCTTCTCGAGGCCCTCCTCGCCGGTCAAGCGCCGCAGACGGCGTCTGCCGACCTGCTCGTCGATGCCATAAACGAGAAGCTCCTCGACCTCGTGGGCGACGTCGTGGTCGAGTTTGACGAGACGGGGACGCCCCGCCTCGTCGAGGACTATGCCGAGGACGTGCGCGAGGCGCTTGGCTAGCGACGGCCACGCCCCCGGCAAGCCGCCCGCCCGCGCGCCGTCATGCCGGCGCACACCAGCCCGGAGCCCCCAAGCAGCGCCATGACGCCCGCCAACGAACCCGAGTCTCCCGTGGCGGGAATTGGCTCGGCAGAGGGCTTGGTCGCCGGTTTGGCAGCGGGCCTCTCCTCCGACCCAACCTCGGGATTGGCAGGTCCGGGCTTCTGCTCCGGGTCCGTGGGGCTGGGGGTGGGCTCGGGGTCCTCCGCGTCAACGTAGCTCACCGTGCCGGAGAGCTCGTAGACCCGGTCCTCCCAGCCGTCCTGCCCAATGAGGGCCCTCAGGGCCTGCTCGCAGGTGCCGAAGTCCTGCACCGCGGCAAGCGTGGCGAAGAGCGGGTAGTCGTCGCACCCGGGCAGGTAGCTGTTCATGGCCACGGTGTAAATGCGCTCCGGGTCAAGCGCCTCCCCGCCTACCGTGATGGAGCGGATGCGCTCGCCCTCGGGCCTGGACCAGTCAATCTCCATCGTGGCGCCGCCGCTCACGAGCACGCTGCCGCTGTTGTCGGGCCAGGTGTACTGCATGGGGTCCTCGCCGGCCTTGAGGGCCTCGAGCTGCTGCGCCAGCACGTCGCGGCACTGGGAGCTGATCTCGAGCGAGGTCTCCAGCACGTCCAGGATCTGCTGGCCCGTCATCTGGTACGTGGAGAGGGTGTTTCCGTACGGGGAGATTGACACGAGGTCGCCCTTGGTGACGGTCCCCTCGGGCACGCCCCCGCGGATGCCGCCGGCGTTCTCAAAGGCAAGCTCGGCGCCCGTGACGGCAAGATAGGAGGCAGTGATCACGTGGCCGATGGGGGTGTCCTCGGTGCGCACCATCTCCCAGCCTCCGGGGGCGGGGATGTCGTAGTCCGCATCGGGGTACGGATAGGCCTGGGAGCTCTCCCCCACCGCCTCCTCGAGCACGCCCTCGTTCTCGGCCATGATCTGCATCGTGAGATCCGTGATGCCGGCGTCCGCGATGGCAGCGAGGCTTGTCGAGGCGTGCGGCGTCTCCTCGTGACCCGTGACGGAATAGGTCCCGTCCTCGGCGCGGTCCACCGTGAGCTCCAGCTCCCCCACGTAGCCAATGTGCGAACCGGCCTCCGCCACCGGGACCTCGCGCCCATCCTCGCTCGTCACCACGTCGTCGATGAGGACGTGCTCGTGCCCGGCGATGACCGCGTCGATGCCCTTGCTCTCCTGCGCAAATTCCTGCGGGTCCGCGTTGTGGGTGATAACGACCACCAACTCGCAGCCCTCCTGGGAACGCAGCTCCTCCGCAAGCTCGTTGGCATAGGTCACGGGGTTGGCAAACGTGAGGCCCTCGACGTTGTAGGAGGGGGTGGAGGTGTAGAACGCCTCGTCGATCACTCCGAGCACGCCCACCTGGATGGTCTCGCCGTCCTCCAGCTCCACGTCCTCCACGAGGTAGGGCGTCGAGAAGTACGGGGCGCCGTCTGAGTCCAGCACGTTGGCGGCGAGCACGGGCACCTGCTCGGAGAGCGTCAACAGCTGTTCGGAGCCATAGCTCCAGTCATGGTTGCCGGGCGTGGTGGCATCGTAGCCCGCTGCTGCCATGAGGCGCGCGATGCTCGTGCCGTTGGTAATCGTGGCGAAGGAGTCGCCATGGAAGGTGTCCCCGGCGTCGAGCACGAGGTCGGCATCGACTGACCGAGCAAGGCCCGCGACGGCGGCATAGTAGCCCACGGGCACCTCGGACTCGTCGGTGAAGCCGTAGCCGCCGTGCGAGTCGTTGGTGTGGACGATCGTGACCGTTCCCGCCTCATCGGCGAGCGCGACAGCCGGCTGTGCCGTAACGACCGCGATCAGCGCAACCAAGAGCGCCGTCAGAATGCCCAAGCCTCTTCTCGTAATGTCCCTCATACAGCCAGCCTCTCGTTCGATAGCCAGAACTCAGCAGGGTCAAACCTACGCCTCATCCTCGGCACGGCGTCCTTCTCGTCACGAACGCACCCCACCAAAGAACGAAACAACGCCACACCCGCCCATGCGATAGGACGACGCCCGCGCGGCTGAGCCGCTTTCCAACGCATGCCGCATGGCACGCAACGAACTGGTTGCTAAACTCTTCTCCATGCGTGAAAAGAGCGCGGGCACACCGCGGACGAGATTCGACTGCCAGCGAGCACGAGCGAACGGTCAGCCAAGAGCGCCCATACGCCAGCGAGGGAGGTGCGGCCATGGAGGGCACAGCAGAGAGGGACGGGCTTGTTGAGCGCGTGAGGGACAGCGTCCTCGGGGTCTTTGTCAACGAACGAGCCGCTTTTCTCGAGCTTCTGGACGAGAGGAGCGTGCTCGTCTCCGCCGGCTCCAAGGTCTTCAACGGGCGCTCCGCATACGAGTGCTGGCCTCCCAACCCACCCGGCGTCCGCGCGCGCAACGTAACCTTCAGCCCCCTCTACACCAACCGTCCCGACGAGGCGATCGTGGCCGGGACCTATCTCCTGAGCGGACCGTGCATAGACGGCACCGTCAGGCAGCGCGTCACAATTAACCTGCGCCGCGTGGACGATGACTGGAAGATCTCCCTCGCACACTTCTCAAATGAGTGGCCGAGCCGCAGGCCCGACGGCGAGGCGCAGCAGATGGCCGAGAGGCGCACCCCAGGACGGCTGCAGCTGCGCTCCGAGGGCGGGATCGTCTTCGTTGACCCAGAGGAGATCGTCTATGCCGAGTCGGCAGGAAAGCGCTGCGTCGTGCATCTCAGGGATCACACCGTGACCGCGGGCGTGCTCCTCAGAGAGCTCTGCGAGATGCTGCCCGACCAATTCGTGAGGACGAACCGGTTCTATGTGGTCAACGTTCGCTACGTCCAGGGCGTCGGGCGCGAGGGCATCCTGTTCTCCACCGGGGAGACCATCCCCATCCCGGAGCGGCGTGTCAAGGAAATCCAACTTGAGATCGCCAGCACCGTGACGCGCACCTTCGGATAGTCCCATGGGAACCCTTCCTTAACCGAACATGTGTGCTAGACTGAATCTTCCACAGGGAGGAGGGCACATGACAGGCGCACAGAGGGTCCCCAAGCGCATAGCGGCGGTCATCATCAACTCGCTCAAGGGCGGCGTAGTGCCGCGCATTGGCTTGCCCTACATCACCGTGGGCCGCGAGCGGGAGATCCAGGCGCTCCTGCACGACCTCGACCTCGTGGCGGACGGCGGCGCGAGCTTCCGCTTCCTCGTTGGTCGCTATGGCGCGGGCAAGAGCTTCCTCCTGCAGACCATCCGCACGCACGCGATGGGCAACGACTTCGTGGTGGCGGACGCCGACCTCTCCCCCGAGCGACGACTCCAGGGCGGGCAGGGCCAGGGCCTTGCCACCTACCGCGAGCTCATCCGCAACCTCTCCACCAAGACGCGCCCCGAGGGCGGCGCGCTGGCGCTCGTGCTGGACCGCTGGGTGGCGGCCCTGCGCGAGCAGCCGGACACCGAGGCGGCGCTCGCGGCGCAGCTCTCCCCCATCCAGGAGCTCGTCTGCGGCTTCGACTTCACGCAGGTCCTGCGCCTCTACTATCGCGCGAGCCTCGAGGGGAACGACGAGGCGCGCGCCGGCGTGGTCAAGTGGCTGCGCGGCGAGTTCCGCACCAAGACCGAGGCTCGCGCGGAGCTGGGCATCAACGCCTGCATCACCGACGACACCTGGTACGAGTACCTCAAGCTCTTCGCGCAGTTCCTCGTGGGCGCCGGCTACCGGGGCCTCGTCGTCCTTATCGACGAGCTGGTGAACCTCTACAAGATTCCCAACGCCACCTCGCGCCAGTACAACTACGAGAAGATCCTCACCATGTACAACGACACGCTCCAGGGCAAGGCGCACCACCTGGGCATCATCATGGGCGGCACACCGCAGTCCATCGAGGACCGTCGCCGGGGCGTCTTCTCCTACGAGGCCCTGCGCAGCCGCCTCACGCAGGGGCGGTTTGCGAGCGCCGGCCTCGCGGACATGCTCGCGCCGGTCATCCACCTGGAGCCGCTCACCTACGAGGAGCTGCTCGTGCTCATCGAGAAGCTCGCGGACATCCACGCCGGCTACTTCGGATACGAGCGCACGCTCACGGAGGGGCAGCTCGTGAGCTTCCTCAAGGTCGAGTTCGGCCGCGTGGGCGCGGACACCCACCTCACGCCGCGCGAGGTCATCCGCGACTTCATCGAGCTTCTCGACATCGCCTGCCAGAACCCTGGGGCGGACGTCGACGCGCTCCTCAAGACGGACGCGTTCTCCGGCGCCGTGGCCGCCCCCGTCGCCGCCGCGGGCGCCCAGGACGTGGACGCCTCCTTCGCTGAGTTCACCATCTAGGCGAGAAGAGCATGGCTGAGATCATCGTCCGCAACGTCATTGGATTCCTCGTGCAGGTCGTGCCCGCCGCGGCCCTGTGTCTCATGCCGTTTAACGGGAGGTTCCGATGCGGGGCGAGGCGAGCATGGCTCATGGCGTCCCTTGTCGTCGCAATCGGCCTCGTACCGTTCCTTCTCGTGGCCGCCTCGCCGCTCATCGTCCCCGGCGGAGTTCCCTTCGAGGTATACAACCCGCTGCAAAACCTTGTTTTTCTCGTTACCGTCAGCGCGCTTTTCATGCTTTACCTGCGCGTCGTTGATGCCGAGACGGCACACAAGGTCTTTGTGTTCTCGGTCGTCATGCTCTACGGCTTCCTGGTGACGTCCACCTCATCCAACGTCTCGCATCTCCTGGGGTTTGCGGAGCAGAGCGACGGCTATATGTACTATCCACCACGCCTTGCGGTTCTGGCGCTGACCAACATCGTGTTCTTCGGCGCCATGGGGCTCGTAATGCGCTCGGTCAAGAGAGCGTTCTCCGCGAGCGTCTCCCCTCGACTGTGGCTACGCATGGCGCTGTTCCTTCTGGGAATCGTCGCCACCCTGCTTGTAGGGGCGTGGCTGCCCCCGCTCGACAACGAGGGAATGTACTTTACCCTGAGCTTCGTGGTCGCCATAGACAGCGTCGCCCTCGTCTGGTGGATGCTCCGCGTCATCCGTGAGGTGAGCGAGCAGGCGCAGCGTCAGGCGACGCTCGAGCAGGCGCTGCGCGAGCACGACCATGCGCGAAAGGAGCTCGAGAACGAGCTGTCGCTTGCGCGCGAACGCATGACGCAGCTCGAGCGGGCAAATGAGCCGACGTCTGAGGAGACGCCCGTCGTGCTCTCCACGCCCAGCCAGGCGGTAAGCTTCATGCCCGACGACATCACGTACGTCGACTCGCTCAATCGCGTTCGCGCCATCCACTTTGGAGACGGCGAGTCCATCCAAATGAGCATGACGCTCGCACAGATCGCCGACGCTCTACCAAAGGACCGCTTCGCCTACTGCCATCGGTCCGTGGTCGTCAATCTTCGCCACGTGCGTGCTCTGGGCGCCAGCGACCTCGCACTTGATGACGGGACCGTGCTCCCCGTCAGCCGTCGACGGATGGCGGAGCTACGCGAGGCGCTGGGCAAAACCCAGGGCTGACATCCTACCATTCGGTTGCCATATCGACCGTTCGGTCGAGGAGTCTGCAGGAGGGGTTATGTTTGCACGACACCCTCTCCGAAAGGCATGCCATGAACTGTCGCACTCCCGCAAGACACCGCCCGAGCAACATGCTCCTCGCCCTTGTCATAGCAGCGCTCATCCTCATCGCAACGGTCTTCGCCCTGCCCGCGAGAGCACGGGCGTGGGAAGCGACAAGTTTTGAGGTGACCGGAGGCGTAGAGGGCGTTGACTACTACTTCGATTATTCCGAAACGCTCTGGATCACCTCGACTAAGCAACTCACCATTCGCTCGCTGAATAATAACAACGCTGACCACATCGCCATTGACGCCGGATCGCCCGATAATCCTGCTCGCCTAGTGTTCGACGGAGTCAATTTTAGTTCCTCGCATCGTCCCATCACCATTCAACCCGGACGAGGACTTGAGATTACCCTCGCGCCGGACAGCTCAAACTCTCTCTTCATTAAGGAGTCCTATGCGCGCGAGGCAATCTGCCTCAAGGAAGGCTCCTCACTCACCATCAAGAGCGATTCCAGCAGCCCGGGCTCACTCAACGTCGGAGCGGACGCCTACGCAACGGCCCCAGTTATCGGTGGCTCCGACTGCTCGATTTCTCTCGAAGGTGGACTCATTAATATCTACACCCTCGAGCCTTTAAACCCACTGCTTACCACAGATGCCGACGGCGGGACCTCAAGAGTCTCGATAACGGGAGGCTGCTTCGCGACGAACGCCGAAGAGGCTGTGGCGGCCAACTCAATCTACGGCATCACACCCGCCGACGGCTATATCGTTGTCCCCAACCCCGACCCCATCACGTCCACTACCTACCCCGTGCTCGTGGACGATGAAAGCCTCTACAGGAAGGCATCTCTCGAGCTTGCTCAGGACGCCATGACCATATTCGACGGGCATGCAGTCGAGGCCGCTGACGTCGTGTCCAAGGCGAGCTATGGGACCGAGGCAATCAGCCCCAATGAGCTTTCTTTTTCCTATGCTCCCAAGGAGTCCGATGAGTTTGTTAAGGGGCTCCCCCAAGATGCGGGCACATACCGCGTTCGCGCGAGCGCTCCACAGAAGAACGTCGAGGGTGTCTGGTATGCCCCTGCCTCCGCAGAGACCACCCTCACTATCAAGCCTGCCCCGCCGACATATAGAATTGTAAATCAGATTCTTAGCATCTCAGCTACCCTCGCAGAGGTGGAGACCCCTGTCGCCGCCGGCGGAGTTACGCTGGCCGACGGCACAATCGAATCGGTGGGAGGAACCCTCAACTGGTACTCCGACGAGGGACACGTTGACGCGCTTTCAGCCGACGCGCAGCTTATCACACTTGCCGAGGACGGATTCGTAACGCTGTGGTGGACCTTTGTCCCCACTTCTGCCAACTATGACACCCTCACGGGGAGCACCGTCATCGTGCTTGAGAAGCCAACGGCACCCGAGCAAACCACCACGCCTCCCACAGGGAACTCTGACGGGTCGACAGACCAAGGTGGCTCTACACCCATCTCCGACGAGGCCGTTCCCGCAACTGGCGACGCAAGCACATCTGGCGCCCTTCTCGGTTGCACGGGCCTTGCGCTTCTCGGCATAGGCCTCAACTGGAGAAGCCGCTCACGTCACGTTGCGTAACGAGCTGACACACCAGAAACTGCCACCCACGTCGTCCCTCTCGACGTGGGTGGCATGCTTTAGCGTGAGCGCATCTCGAGCACCTTGCACATGTCGGACGCACTCAGCGCTGCCACGGGACAGTGCCGCAGAAGCTTCTCGTCATTGGTCACGAGGTAGTCGACCTTGCCGCGCATCGCCGCGGCGATGACAAGATCGTCCTCGAAGTCCCCGTGCAGGGCGCGCTGCTTGGAGGCGACCCACACATCCGTGTGGTCCAGCGGGACGGCGCAGGCGACTCCTTGCATGTTGTTGACGCACCCCCACGCCGTCACCGCAGCCGCTTTGGCGGCCGACTCGGAGAGCGTCCCCGTCGCGGCTCGCTCGACGTTTTTGTGCTCCGCCGCAATCATATAGAAGACGTCCTTGATAGACGGAACGGCATATGCGAGCGTCTGATTATGCTCGACCGCATGCTCTATGAGCCGACGCGCCTTCGCGCTACCCCTTCTCCACGGGAGATAGTAGTCAAGCCAGACGTTGGTGTCCAAGAGCATCGCAAGTCGCTGGCTCATGCGTCCAGCCCCCTCTCGTGCAGGCGCTCGATCAGCGTCTGCTCCCTGAGCTCCTCGTAGGGGAGCCCCTCAAACCCCTCGGGCACCGCCATGCCGCGCGCGGCCAGTGATTGCGAGACAATCGTTGCCCCCTCTCGCGCCAGGGCGAGCTTACGGTCTCGCTCGATAACCTCGTCCGCTGCAAACTCGTCGGGCGCCCTAGATATGAGCTCCCTGATCTTCTCGGGCCGGTCCGCTAGCTCGGCAAAGCGCTCCCATAGAGCCCGTATCGCCTTGGTGGGCGTGAGTCCGGCCTTAGCAAGGGCAGAGTCACCAGAAGCCTTGAGTCCGGCGTCTATGCGCGCGTTAATCTGGGCAGATGATGCATCCATACCGCTCCTTTCAATCGTAAAGCAGATGCTAGCATATTCGTCTAGCATCAGTTAGGCCACTTTCTTGCAATCAGAAACATTTGTTCGTATACTGGTCCCACCGAAGGGAGGGTCATCATGGGCGTCTTCGACCGATACGCACCGTTCGTGCAGGACTTCATCTATGCGCACGAGTGGGAGAGCCTGCGCGGCATCCAGGTGGCTGCGGGCGAGGCGATCTTCGACACGGACGACCATGTGCTGCTGTGCGCCTCCACGGCGTCGGGCAAGACCGAGGCGGCCTTCTTCCCCATCCTCTCGGAGCTCTGGGAGAGCCCTCCCGCATCGGTGGGCGCCCTCTACATCGGGCCCACCAAGGCCCTCATCAACGACCAGTTCTATCGACTCGAGGAGCTTTGCGAGGAGGCCGACATCCCCGTCTGGCACTGGCACGGGGACGTCTCCTCCTCGCACAAGGCCAAGCTCATGAAGCGCCCGTCGGGCATCCTGCAGATCACCCCCGAGTCCCTCGAGGCGCTCCTCATGCGCCGTCACGCCGCCGTTGCCAAGCTCTTCTGCGACCTGCGCTACATCGTCATCGACGAGGTGCACGCGCTGCTGCGCCAGGACCGCGGCGGCCAGTGCCTCTGCCTCATAGAGCGGCTGGCGAGAATCGCGGGCGTCCAGCCGCGGCGCATCGGCCTCTCCGCCACCATCGGCGACCCCGAGGCCGTAGGCGCGTTTCTCGCCACCGGCACCGGGCGCGACTGCGTGATACCTCGCGTGGATGAGCCCCCGCGCACCTGGCGCATCTCGATGGAGCACTTCTACAACACCGACCCTCAGGCAGACGAGGGCCAGGCGATTAATGCAGGCAATAGCCTCGATGCTGACGTCGTTGCGCTGGAATCGGTCACGGTGCCTCCGAAGGGGCGGGCGTTACCTCCGCGCGCAGTTCTGCAGCCCGAAGGGCGAAGCTGTTTGAGCACGGGGATAACCCCCGGCCCTCCCGAGGCCCCCACGGACCCGGCGCCCGCGAACGCCGACCCGGGCATCGGCTACATCTTCGAGCACACGCGCGGGCGCAAGTGTCTGATCTTCTCCAACTCCCGCGAGGAAGCCGAGGAGGTATGCACGACGCTACGCGCGTACTGCGAGTTCAACGGGGAGCCGGACCGCTTCCTCATCCATCACGGCAACCTCTCCGCCACCATTCGCGAGTCGGCCGAGGAGCAGATGCGCGACGACGCCTCGGACGTGAACATCGTCGCCACGTCCACGCTCGAGCTGGGGGTGGACATCGGGCGGCTTGAGCGGGCGTTCCAGATTGACGCCCCCTTCACCGTCTCCAGCTTCCTGCAGCGCATGGGCCGCACGGGACGCCGGGAGCGGCCGCCCGAGATGTGGTTCGTCATGCGGGAGGAGCAGCCCGAGCCCCGCACGCTCCTGCCCGAGACCATCCCCTGGAAGCTCCTCCAGGGCATAGCGCTCGTACAGCTCTACCGAGAGGAGCGCTGGGTGGAGCCCCCGCGCCTCGACCGGCTGCCCTACAGCCTGCTCTGCCATCAGACGCTCGCCATTCTCGCCTCGGAGGGCGAGCTCTCCCCCGCGCAGCTCGCAAGCCGCGTGCTCACGCTCACCTACTTCCACCGCGTCACCACCGACGACTTCCGCGAGCTTCTCCGCCACCTCATCCGAAACGACTACGTCGAGCAGACCGAGGGAGGCGGCCTCATCGTGGGCCTCGCCGGCGAGCGCGTCACGAGCTCCTACAAGTTCTTCGCCGTCTTCCAGGAGAACGTGGAGTACACGGTACGGTGCGACTCGACGGAGATCGGCACCCTCTGCGCCCCTCCGCCGCCCGGCGAGAAGGTCGCCATCGCAGGACACGTGTGGATCGTCGACGAGGTGGACCACGAGCGTCACCTGCTCTACGTGACCCAGGTCAAGGGCAAGGTCCCCGCCTACTTCGGCGAGGTGGCCGGTGACGTGAACACGCACGTGCTCGAGCGGATGAGGCGCTCCCTCGAGGAGCACACCGCCTATCCCTACCTCATGCCGCACGCCCGCGCCCGCCTGCGCCAGGCGCGCCACGTCGCGGAGGCCTCCCGCCTCACCGCGGGCCCCCTCGTCTGCCTTGGCGAGAACGAGAGGGAGCAGACCATGTGGTGCCTGCTTCCCTGGCTGGGGAGCTACGCGTTCTTGGCGCTCGAGCGCCTCGTCAAGATCAAGTGCGCCGATGAGCTCGGCATCAAGGCGTTCAGCTCGTCTCGCCCCTACTTCATCACGTTTGTGATGAAGGCGGACGAGCGCACGTTCTTCTCGGTAGTGAAGGACGCCGCGGAGCGCCTCACGGACCCGATGGAGCTGCTCTACCCCGCCGAGGTCCCCTACTTCGAGAAGTACGACGAACTCGTCCCCGAGAGCCTCGTTCGAAAGGGCTTTGCCGAGGGCGTTCTCGACGTGGAGGGCATGAGGGCCCGCGTCGCGCAGTGGCCCCTCGCATGAGCTGCTGGTTGAGCCGATGATATGATGGCTAAAGGAGGAGGTGTGGGTCGTGCCCCTGGCATCACAGTTACATAAGCGCTACGAGCTCAGGCTGCAGGACGAGGTCCTTCTCGTCTTTACGACGGCACGGGACGCCTTCGGAACGGTCTCCATCTCCGTGGACGAGCTCGTAACCGCGAATCCCCGCCTGCTCCCCCTTCCGCTCTGGCCTGACCACAGATCGGGAGAACGCCTGCTCTCATGGCTTGAGACCCGGGTCATTCCAAAAAACCGGAAGTTCGTTGACCAGATCCTCTCCCAAGCAGGCGTCACGGACGACAGCACGTTCGGCATCCTGGACGTCTGCCTCGGACTCTCTGTCAACGACGCGTACTGGGTTGTCCCACATGAATTTGACGGCTCGTGGGAAGGCTACAGCCTTTTTGAAAACGACCTCGACGAAGCGCTGGCACTCGTTGCCTACACGGGCTACACCACAAGCCAGAGGCGCAAGGCGGGGCTCTCGAGCGAGTGGACGACCGACGGCCAGTTTCCCAAGGCGTGGCGCCGTGTGGACGGAGAGCTTCGCCTCTACAAGGGGGGCACTGAGGGCTTTGCGAACTCCGGCATGGAGCCCTACTCAGAGTTCTTTGCGGCACAGGCAGCAGAGGCCTTCGGCATGCCGCACGTTAGCTATGACCTCGAAGAATGGAAGGGTCGCCTGGCCTCGGTCTGTCCGCTCATGCACGACGCCTCGACAGCGTACGTCCCCTTCTGGACCGCCGCCCAGCAGTCGCTCTTCCCGGCGGCACTCGAAGCTGCGCGACGCATCTCGGAAGGCGCCTTCGAAGCCCTGCGCACCATGTACGTCTTTGACGCACTCGTCTGCAACACCGATCGTCACGCAAACAACTTTGGCTTTCTCCGGAG
Source organism: Thermophilibacter sp. ZX-H3 (assembly GCF_052599055.1). Taxonomy (NCBI): domain Bacteria; kingdom Bacillati; phylum Actinomycetota; class Coriobacteriia; order Coriobacteriales; family Atopobiaceae; genus Thermophilibacter; species Thermophilibacter sp. ZX-H3. Next base: position 20,440 of record NZ_JBQXES010000021.1, read on the forward strand.
CAACCTGACGGGCGAGCTTCTGGGCATGGCGCCGCTCTTCGATCACAACCTGTCGCTCTTTCCCGGTGACATGGAGCAGGACTACCCCTCCTGGCCCCGCCAGGGATCGGTCAGGCGTCCGGCGGGCAGCAACCTCACCTTTGATAGCGTGGCCCGCCTCGTCATGTCGGAGAAGCACCACGAGGCCCTACGCGGGATGATCGACTTCCACTTCTCCAACCACCCCGTCTATCCCGTCCCAGAAAAGCGCCTTGAGGCCTTGAATCGCTACATCTCCCAACGCGTCCGCCAGCTGCTGGAAATCAATCCGGTGGACGAGAAGGGCCTGGTGGCCGAGCTCCGCAGCGTCCTGCCAGACGACACCGTCATTCCCGCCTGCTGCGACTGAGCGCTCCTTCTGGAGTCGCCCCCATGTCATTAGCGTCCGTGGCACTTCTTGTACTTCCTGCCGCTCCCGCAGGGACAGGGGTCGTTACGCCCTATCTTCATGGGCGTTCCATCCGGATTGCGAAAGACCTTTCGGCCCGTTGCCTTCTCGTGGAGCGCATCAGGTGACCAGCCGTTGTTCCACCAGTCGGGAAGGGCGTTGGCCATTGCCATGGTACGGCCCAGAGCGCCTTCGACGTCCTCCGTCGTCTCGAAGACGCCCAGATCGCTCGCCACCTCAACGATCTCGGTCGGGCGCGAGCTTCCCATCTGGACGTCAAGCAGCTGCTCGATCACATAGTCGGCGTAGAGATAGTCGTCCTCGTCATCTGGAACGTGCGCGTCGAGCCAGCTGCGCAAGTTCGCCACCTCGGGCAGCCGGAGCTTCCAGTCATAGGCCTCCTCGGTCGCAAGCGACGGGCCCAGCGGGAGGGGTCCGTACTCCGCCTTTCGCTCATGCTCGGCGATAAGGGCGCGCAGCATCTTGTCGCGCGTGGCCTGCTCCCGCTCGATGCGGCACTCCAGCTTGTCGAGGACCTTGCTCACGCCGTCACGTGTGACCTCTTCACCCTTCGCCTCTAGGTCGGCGAGCACGTCGCCATACATGTCCTCGCCGATCTGGGCATCGCCGAGGCTGTAGTGGATGACGTAGGCAAAGGCGGCCTTGTCCTGAGCGGCGTCATAGCCCTCGGCCTGGCGGTCAAGCCAGAGCTCGAAGGTGGGATAGCTGCCCTGACGCTTCTGAAGGACGAGAAGGTCGTCGACAAGGCAGTCGAGGTCGATCTTCTCTCCATAGAGCTCCTCGTAGCGAGCGGGGAGGTCTCGGACCGCAGAGGCGCCGCAGAGCTCGACGAGAACCTCCGAGAGATGGCCCACCCGCTCGACGCGGGCACGGCGAGCCTCAATCTGGTCAAAGTCGAGCGACTCTGCCTGAGAGCGCAGCTCATCGGGGACAAGGGCCGTGAAGGTCCCCTCGTGCAGATAGAGGCGCGAGATGGGCGGGCAGGGCATGAGGGAGCGATGCTGCCCCACGTCCTTCTCGGCAAACTCCACGTGGCCGTCGGGAGCGGCGAGCAGCTCTCGGAAGGTGACGTACTCGGCCTTGAAGCACGTGACGAGCGTGTTGCGCAGAATCTCTTGGTCGCTCAGCCACTCGCTCGCAACCCTCTCTGCCAGCTGCGCCTTTCTCAAGGACGAGGTCCCGCTGATGCCGAGCCCTCGAGCGTCCCGCTCAAGGTCGGCCTTCTTGTCCGTGGCAAGCGTATCCGCGAGCGTGCGCACGGGGGCAACCTTCTGAGCGCGCCTCGCAAGCTCCGCCGCCGGATCTCTCTCCTCGCTTCCGTACCATGTCTCTTGGAGCCGCTCGTTGACACGCTTCTCGCGCATCTCGTCGGAAAGGCCCGCGAGCTCTCCACGATGCACGCCTTTGACCATGGGCTCCGTACCGTCGCGCTCCCAGCGCTCCCGGTCCATCTGACGCTGAAAGCGCTCCCAGTCGTCCTTCTCGTGCTGGGCGTTCACCCGACGCGCAAGAGACACGAAGTCGTCTGCGGTCTCCACGAGCGGGTAGCCGGCAGACTCTCGCGCCTCCCCCTCCATCATCTCCCTGAGGCCGGGACCATAGCTCACCGGAGGGAGGCGGACCATCGTGTCGTAGACAACCGCTCCGGCAAACGGCAGCAGCGTGACAAGGACAACCGTCGGGGGCTCTTCCGGAACCACCTCTTCGATGTCTTGCGTGACCCCCATGACGGCCACCCTGCTTTCCCCGACAGAGAAGAGCGCCCGGCCGCGCCGGTCGTAGCCAAGCAGCAGCTGAGGTCCGGTTATCCGATCCTTCCAGGGAGTAAGCTCGGAGAGGACGCGCGGCGGGAGACCCAGAGGGTTTCTCTCGGTCAGCTCATCGATGAGGGCGGGGTCATCCCAGACGCAGTCGAGCACCTCCCTGCATGCGTCAAGGTCAAATGAGCCGTCGGGGAGCAGGAGCCTCTCGTCAGGCACGATCCCAAACGCCTGGTTAGCGGAGAGCACGAGGGCGCTCAGTAGATCATAGAGATGATTGGCCTGGGCTTCGTTCAGGTGCATGGAATCCCTCTCTCGTTCGCGCGCATCATACGCCAAGCATACCGCCTTAAGAGAGGGCCCGAGCCGCGGGGGTAGACGGCTCGGGCCCAAGCGTGGAAAAGGGACTGTCCCTTTTCCACGTTAATGCATGGACCAGGCGTGGTGGTCGGTGTGGAGGAGCTCCTCCGCGAGCTCGGAGTTGGGCTCGCCCAGGAAGTCCTTGTAGATGGCCTGAATCGCGGGGTTCTCGTAGGAGTTGCGCAGCTTCGCCCTGCGGTCGAGGCCCCAGAGGACGTCGCCGCGGACGCCCGCCAGCTCCTCGCCGTCGTGGATGGGCTGGCCGCCGCCGCCCGCGCAGCCGCCGGGGCAGGCCATGACCTCGACGAAGTCGTACTCCACGGCGCCCTCGGCGATGGCGTCGAGAAGGAACGCGGTGTTGGCGAGGCCATGGACCACGGCCACGCGCACCGGCGTGCCCGCGAGGTCGAATGTGGCCTCCTTCCAGCCGTCGAGGCCGCGGACCTCGGAGAAGGCGTCGGGACGCGGGGTCTCGCCGGTCACCACGTGATAGGCGGTGCGCAGCGCGGCCTCCATGACGCCGCCGGTGGCGCCGAAGATGACGCCCGCGCCGGTGGCGGTGCCGAGCGGCTGGTCGAACTCCTCCTCGGGGAGCGTGGTGGCGTCGATGTGCTCGGCGCGGATCATGCGGTCGACCTCACGCGTGGTGAGCGAGACGTCAACGTCCGGGTCGCCGCAGGCGTCGTTCATGACGGGGATGGCGACCTCGTGCTTCTTGGCCGTGCACGGCATGATCTCCACGCAGAAGATCTTGTGCGGGTCGATGCCCTTGAGCTCGGCGAAGTAGCTCTTGGTCACGGCACCGAACATCTGGCCCGGGGACTTGGCCGTGGAGAGCTGGTCGGTAAGCTCGGGGCGAACCGCCTTGACGTAGCGCACCCAGCCCGGGCAGCAGGAGGTGAACATCGGGAACGCGTTCTTCTCGTCAGCGGGATCCTCCGCGCGGTGCGCGAGCTTGTGCAGAAGCTCGGTGCCCTCCTCCATGATGGTGAGGTCGGCCGAGAAGTCCGTGTCAAAGACGTAGTCCACGCCCATCTGGCGCAGCGCGGCCACGAGGCGGCCGACGGTGGCCTCCTCGCGCGGGAGGCCCAGGCTCTCGCCCCAGGCGGCGCGCACGGCCGGCGCGATCTGCACCACGACGACCTTCTCCGGGTCGGCGAGCGCGTCGAAGACCTTCTGGGTGTCGTCACGCTCGCGCAGGGCCCCCGTCGGGCAGTGCGTGATGCACTGGCCGCAGAGGGTGCAGTCGGACTCCTGGATGGTCATCCCGCCGCGGACGTTCACGCTCGTGTGCGTGGCGCGGTTGGCGAGGTCCCAGACGCCGAGTCCCTGGATCTTCTCGCACACCTGGATGCAGCGCAGGCAGTTGACGCACTTGTCGTTGTTGCGGATGAGCGGGAAGCTCTTGTCCCACGGGTCGTGCATGAGGCGCTTCTCGTAGGGCAGCTCGGTGATGCCGAGGTCGGCCGCCAGCGACTGCAGGGTGCAGTTGCCGGAGCGCACGCAGCTCGTGCACTCGGAGTCGTGCGTCGCGAGCAGGAGCTCCATGTTCATGCGGCGCGCAACGCGCACCTTGGGGCTGTTGGTGCGCACGACCATGCCCTCGAGCACGGTGTTGTTGCAGGCGGCGACGAGCTGGTCGATGCCCTCGATCTCAACCACGCAGACGCGGCAGGCGCCGATCTCGTTGAGGTCCTTGAGGTAGCAGAGCGTGGGGATCTTGATGCCCACGGCGGCGGCGGCGTCGAGGATGGACGTGCCCTCGGCCACGCTCACGGCGCGGCCGTCGATGGTGAGGTTTACCACTGCTCGATCCTCCCCCCGCGGAACGCGCCAAAGCCGAAGTGGTCGCAGCGCAGGCAGCGGGAAGCCTCCTGGCGCGCCTCCTCGTCGGTGAGGCCGTTCTCGACGATGTCGAAGTCGTTGATGCGCTCGGCGGCCTCGCGCTCCCGCATCTCGCAGCGGGCGCAGGAGATCTTGCCCTTGAACTGCACGGGGGGCAGCTCCACGTCAAGCTCGATCTGGTGGTTGTAGCCGAGGTAGTTGTCGATGTTGCCGGCAGCGACCTTGCCCGCGTTGATGGCGCGGATGACGGTGGCCGGGCCGCTCTGGCAGTCGCCGCCGGAGAAGAGGCCGTCCTGGCCGGGCACGGCGCCGTCGGAGTCGGTGACGATGCGGCCCCACTTGCAGGGCACGCCCTGCTCCTCGAAGGTCGCGGAGTCGATGTCCTGGCCGATGGCCACGATCACGCGGTCGCACGGGACCACGATGTCGCCGCCCTCTGCCGCGCGCGGAGCGGGGCGCCCGCGCTTGAGGCCGCCGATGATCTGCGGCTCCACCTTGAGGCCGATGACGTGGTTGTTCTCGTCGACGACGACCTCCTTGGGGGCGTTGAGGTCCATAACCTCGCAGCCCTCGGCCTCGGCGCCGGCGATCTCCTCGTCCTGGGCCGTCATGTCGGCCACGCGGCGGCGATACGCGATGATGACCTTCTCGGCACCCAGGCGCACGGAGGTGCGGGCCACGTCCATGGCCACGTTGCCGCCGCCGACGACGGTGACCGTGAGGCCCTTGAAGTCGGGCGGGTTGTTGTCGCCCATGTCGCGCAGGAGCTTGACCGCGGACATGACGCCCTCGGCGTCCTCGCCCGGAAGGCCGAGCTTCTTGTCCGCGTGGGCGCCGATGGCCAGGTAGACGGCGTCGAACTCCTTGCGCAGGCGGTTCATCTCCTCGCCGTCCACGCTGTGGTTGAGCTCGACGTCGATGCCGCAGTCGAGGATCCACTGGATCTCGGAGTCAAGCTGCTCGCGCGGCAGGCGGTAGTTGGGGATGCCGTAGCGCAGCATGCCGCCAAGGTGAGCGCGCTGCTCGAAGATCTTGATCTTGTGGCCCATGAGGGTCAGGTAGTAGGCGCAGGAGATGCCCGCCGGGCCGCCGCCGATCACCGCGACGGTCTTCTTGGTGGGGGCCTTGATGATGGGGCGGTAGTCCCCCGCGTGGTCCACGGCGTAGCGCTTGAGGCCGCGGATGTTCATCGGGTCGTCCACCATGCCGCGGCGGCAGTGCATCTCGCAGGGGTGCTCGCAGACGAGGCCGCAGACCAGCGGCAGCGGGTTGTCCTTGCGGATGAGGCGCACGGCCTCGGTGTAGCGGCCGGCCTCGACGAGCGCGATGTAGCCGGGGATGTCCACGCCGGCCGGGCAGCCGGAGACGCACGGCACCGTCTGGTGCTGCGAGAAGCCGCAGGCGTGCTTCTGCACGTGGTGCTCGAAGTCGTCGCGGAAGCCGCGGATGGCCATGAGGGCCACCTCGCCGGCCTCGTAGCCGATCGCGCAGTCGCTCGAGAGATACACCGTGCGGGCGGTGGACTCGATGAGGTCGAGCGTCTCCATCGTGGCGCGGTTGTTCAGGACGTCGTTGAACAGGTGACGCAGCATGCGCAGACCGTTCCTGCACGGCGTGCACTTGCCGCAGCTCTGCGTCGCGCACATGGCCACATATGAGGCCGTGAACTCGACGGGGCACGGAGCGAGCGAGCTCACCGAGAGGCGCTTCTCGAGCATCTCGTGCATGCTCGACATGATTGCCTGGGTCTCGCTCTGCTCCATGACGTGCATTCTTGCCATAGGCCCTCTCCTTGCACATCGGGGAGTCGTACGCGCCGGGTCCCCTCGACCTCGGCACAGTATGAGGAATGTTAGTCAACGGCCCCGTTCATTACGCAACGTAATCGGTGAGGTGTCCGTTTGATTACGCGGGCGGCACCTTGCCGAGCCGTTTCCCCCACCCGCCGCACGCAGGCCGGTAGCTGAAAGAAAGCTGATACACTCATGCCAGGGAAGGCAACGAAGGGAGATGGGAGCGTCATGAAGAACCGAGTCCTAAAGGTGCTGGCCTGCTCGATCGCCGCCGTGCTCGCCCTGGGCGCAGGCCTTGCGCTGGGGGCGTGCTCCGGCCCCAGCCCCGAGGAGCTCATCCGCGAGGACCTCGCGGCAAACCTCGACCGCGTCAAGGAGCTCGATGACGCCACGGTCGAGGAGCTCGTCGGCAGCATGGGCACGATCGGCCTCGAGGACTATGGCATCGAGGCATCGGACGTGGTCACGTCCCTGCTCGACGGCTTCGACTACACGATCGATGACATCGCGGTCGACGACGAGGGCACGAGTGCCGTCGCCTCGGTAACCGTGACCTGCAAGTCCGCGGCCGACTTCAACGAGCAGATCGAGCAGGCCGCGGCCGACCTCATGACCGAGCTGATGGACGACCCGTCCGGCCTGGAGCTGCTCGGTGACACGGAGGCCCTCAACGCCCGCATCGGCGAGGTCATCATGGAGACGCTCGACGGGGTCGAGCTCCAGCAGACCCCAATCGAGATTGGCTACTCCAAGACCGACGAAGGCTGGGCGGCAAGCGACGCCACCGAGCTCGCCCAGATCTTCTCGTAGTCGCCCGCGCCACCGGCGTCTGCCGCTTGCGCCACTGGGGGGGGGGGTGTTTTTGCGGGGGGCGGCGGGGGACAAAAAAGGGCACG
>NZ_JBQXES010000021.1:27551-49449 GCF_052599055.1 Thermophilibacter sp. ZX-H3
GTCAGGTTTATTTGGCACGCGGGCCGCGTGCCAAATAAACCTGACGCCAGTGGCGCGACGCAGACGGAACGAAACGACGTATCTAGTTCGCGCGGAAGAAGGCGAGCGCGATGGCATTGGGGCCGACGTGCGTGCCGATGGTGGCGCCAACGGAGGCGATGGGCAGGTCCTCCTCGGCGACCTTGCCCTCCCAGATGGCGCGGTTGTCATCGAGGTACTTCCTCAGCAGCTTCTGGGAGAGGCCCGTATAGCCCAGCAGGACCGGCATCGTGAAGTCGATGCCGTACTTCTCGACCTGCTGGTGCAGCTGGTTGCGGCCGTTCTTGGAGCCGCGCGCCTTGCCGAGCATCACGACCTCGCCGTCCTCGACCCCTACCACGGGCTTGATGGAGAGCAGCTCGCCGATGGTGCCCACGCTCTTGGGGATGCGCCCGCCGCGCTTGAGGTACTCGAGCGTGTCCAGGAGCGCGAGCAGGCAGACGCGGTCGGCGGCGGCGGTCAGCTCGTCGGCGATCTGCGCGGCCGGGCGGCCCTCGTCGAGGAGCCTGAGCGCATAGAGCACGAGCAGGCTCTGCCCGATGGTGACGTTCTTGCCGTCGACCACGCGGACCTCGGGATAGTCCGCCGCAGCCGTGACGGCGCTCTGATAGGTGCCGGAGAGCTTCGAGGAGAGCGTGATCACCACGGCCTCGTCGCCGGCGGCGCGAACGTCCTCGAAGATCTGCTGGTAGGCGAAGGGCGTTGCCTGGCTCGTCTTGGGCAGCTCGTCGCTCTCGATGAGCAGCTCGTAGAAGCGGTCGTTGGTGAGGTCGACGCCGTCCGCGTAGGTGGTGGTCCCAAAGGTGATACCCAGGGGCACCACGGTGACGCGAGGGTCGACCTCGCCGGGAAGGTCGATGCCGGAGTCGGTGATGATGCGGACGGCCATGGTCGTTCCTTTCTCTGCCCCTGGCGAGCCGTGCCCGATCTGCCCTCGCGGCTAGTCGCGCGCGAAGGTCCTCAGGCGCTCGAGGATGTGGTTGAGGGAATCGTACATCTGGAGGCGCTCGCGGAAGGCTAGCTCCCCGCCAGCCTCGTCAAGCACTCGGTGAATGATGTCGTCGAGCGGACGCGCGGCCTCGCGGCCCTTCTCGGTGAGCGTGATGGGGGCGCGATACCGAGACGCCTCCTCGTCGGAGCCCCCCACCTCGACGAAGCCGTCCTCGGCGAGGTGCGCCACGGTGCGCGACATCGCCGCGCGGCTCACGTCCACCATGCGGGCGAGCTCGGCGGCGGTGAGGCCCTCGGGATGCTTGACCAGGTAGTAGAGGCACATCACGTCCGAGCCGCGGAAGCCGAGCCGTCTGGCCTCAGCCGTCTTGATGCGCTGGATCTCCTTGTTGAGGGCGCTGATGATTCCCACGAAGTCCTCGAAGCGCTGCTCGGTCACGCCAACTCTCCCCCGTCAGGACCTCCCGGCCCATGCCGACGATGTTAACCAATCAACATTATGGGCGAGAAGGACGAGGCATCAACCGAGGTCACGCGATATCCACACGGCACCATGCCTTCCTACGTGTTCGTGGAATCCGCGGGCGTAGGGTCAACAAAGCTGACCGAGAGGACTTTTCCAAGGCCATGGGCAATCTTTCTCAGCGACTTGAGAGTGGGTGCAACCGCCCCCGTCTCTATCCTGCTCAAAACACGCTGGTCCATTCCAGACGCACGCGCGAGCTCCACTTGACTCATACGTTTGCGGGAGCGGGCGCGGACGATGGCAAGCCGAATCTGGAAGTCCTCCTCACCGGCCTCCCATTCCTTACGAAAGTCAGCATCCTCGAGCTGATGGGCCAACTCCCTCTCAAAATCGTCCATCTCTCCCATCATCCGCACCTTTCTAAATAATCTGCCCTCAGCTTCCGGGCCCCCTCGATTTCACGCGAGGGGTCTTGCGCGTACGCTTGAGAAAGCCAGTTGTGATTACGATTCGCTTTCCCGTAAAGAAGAAAAAGACGCTCCTCCCCTGCAGGCCTCCCGCCTGCGTCCTCAGCTCAAACAATCCGTTGCCCAGCGGCTTTGTATCCGGCTCCCTCAGGCGGGTCCCCTCCAGCCTGAGCAGCTGGACCGACCTGAGGGTCTTAGCCCTCATAGACGCAGGCAATTCTCTCAGGTACTTCTCGAAGGGACACTCACCAGACTCAGACCGATAGAACTCAATCTCCCACATTGAGCACCTCTACTTTACTACTTACAAGTAGATAAGACAACGAGGACGGCAGGGCGCACGCTGCATCAATATCTTGAGTTGGGATTGTTCGATTATCGAACATTTGTTTGTATCAGTCAAGAGGGATTGTTTCGTCCGAGAAAACACCCTTGCACGCGGGACGTCAGGCGCGTATTGTGACGCCAAGCACAGGGACGCCTTCGGGCCGATCAGAGAGGGGGGCGCCAGACATGAGTCGCATCGCACGCACGTCCATGAACTGGTGGTGGCGCAGCCTCTCCGCGGTCGGTCGATCGTGAGTCTTCTGCGCCGAAAATAGCGCTTGAAGGGCTCCCGGGAGACCGGGGGCCCTTTTTTCGTGGCCACGAGGGGGCCCACGCCGCCCGGGCGCCGGAAGCGCCCAACCCGAGAAGAACCTCCTCCAGAAAGGAACCGCCATGTCCCAGAACGCCTCCGGTCAGAACGCCCAGCCCGTCGCCCGCACCGTCGCCGCCGCCGACCACGGCAAGCTCGACATCCAGGCCCTCGTCCTTCTCGCCGTCCTTCTCGCCGCCGGCTTCATCCTCAACTTCACCGTCGGCAAGGCGATCTCCGGCATCTCGGGCGGCCTCATCAGCCCCGAGTTCATCATCTCCGCCTTCTGCCTCACCATCCTCGTGGTCCGTCCCAACGTGGGCCAGGCCCTCGTGATCGGCCTCATCTCGGCCGCCGTCATCCAGATCACCACCACCTCGCCCTTCATCGACTTCGCCGCCGAGGGCATCGCCGCCATGCTCATGGCCCTCATCGTCCGCGTCGGCATGGGGAGCGGCGCCAAGAAGGCCATCCCGCTCATCGGCTCCTTCGTCACCACGGCCGTCTCCGGCGTGATCTTCATGCTCATCAAGATCGCCATGGTGGGCGCCGCCGGCGAGCTCGCCGCCGCCATGCTGCCCGTGGTCCTGCTCACCGCCGTCTTCAACGCCGTTCTGGTGCAGGCCCTCTACCTTCCCATCAGGAAGGCCCTCAAGCTCGCCGACTAGTGTGACAATGTCATGGCAAACGACCCCGTCACCTTTGTCAGTAACTGAAAGGCTCTCATGACCGAGGATTCGCCCACGATAATCCGGCTCGACGACGTCTCATTCACGTACGCGGACGCCGTCGAGCCGGCGCTCGACCACGTCTCCCTTGAGATTCCCGAGGGAGGCTTCGTCGGCGTCATCGGCCCCTCGGGCGCCGGCAAGTCCACGCTCGCCGCCCTGCTCTCGGGGGCCATCCCCCACCACTACCGGGGGACCCTCTTCGGCTCCACGCTCGTGGACGGCCGCGACACCTGCGAGGTCACGCTCACTGACATCTCCCGCGTGGTGGGCAGCGTGGCCCAGGACATCGACTCCCAGATGGTCGCCTCCGCCGTGGAGGATGAGATGCTCTTCGGCCTTGAGAACTTCGGCGTGCCGCATGACGAGATCGAGGCGCGCATCGAGGGCGCGCTCGAGGCGTGCGGCGTGCTCGACCTGCGCGGCCGCGAGATCGCCACGCTCTCCGGCGGCCAGAAGCAGAAGGTCGCCATCGCCGCCATCCTGGCCCTTCGCCCGCGCGTCCTCGTGCTCGACGAGCCCACGGCGGCGCTCGACCCCGCCTCCTCCACGGCCGTCTTCGAGACGCTCCGCGACCTCAACGCGGAGGGCGTGACCGTCATCGTGGTCGAGCAGAAGGTGGCGCTGCTCACCGCCTACTGCGACCGCGTGATGGTCCTGAGCGAGGGTCGCGTCGCCTTTGACGGGGCGCCGCGCGCGGTCTTCTCGCACGCCGACGAGCTGCGCGCCCTCGGCGTGGACAGCCCGCGCGTGGCGCGCGTCTCCAACAGCCTGGCACAGCATGGCGTCATGCCGCCGACGCCCCCCTGCCTGAGCGTCGAGGAGGCGGAGGCGCTCGTGGCCGACCTCGTGCGCGGCCGCACCGGGCGCGGCGCCGACATCGCCCCCTTCCGCGCGGGCTCGCGCCACATCCCCGCCGCGGCGGCGCGCACGCCCGGGGCCGAGCCCGTCGTGAGCTTCCGCGACGTCTGCTTTGCCTACCCGGGGAGCGGCGCCTGCGTGACCGACCTCAGCTTCGACGTCTATCCCGGCGAGCTGGTGGGCGTCATCGGCCAGAACGGCGCCGGCAAGACCACGCTCACCAAGCTCCTGAACGGCCTTTTGCGCCCCTCGTCCGGCTCCATCCGCGTGGCCGGGCTCGACATGCGCGACACGCCCACGAGCACCGTGGCCGCGCACGTCTCGACGCTCTTCCAGAACCCGGACCGCCAGATCTGCAAGGACACCGTCCTCGAGGAGGTCGCCTTTGGCCTCGAGCTCACGGGCACGCCGGCCGACGAGGCCCGCGAGCGCGCCCGCGCGGTGGCCGAGCGCTTTGGCCTGCCGCTCGACGAGGCGCCCTTCTCGCTCTCCCGCGGGCAGCGCCAGATGGTCGCGCTTGCCTCCGTCGTGGTGATGGAGCCCGAGGTCATCCTCCTCGACGAGCCCACGAGCGGCCTCGACTACCGGGAGTGCATGACCGTCATGGAGACGGTGCGCGAGATGGCCGACCGCGGCTGCGCCGTCGTCATGGTCTGCCACGACATGGAGGTCGTCTCCGACTTCGCGGAACGGCTCGTGGTCATGGCGGACGGGCGCATCCTCGGACAGGGCGAGACCCCGGAGGTCTTCGCGGACGTCGAGCTCATGGACCGCGCCCGCGTGGAGCCGCCGCAGATCATCGCCCTCTCGACCGCGCTCGCGCGCGACGTCTCGCGCGAGTTCGCGGGCGTGAGCCAGGTCTCGGGCATCGTCGACCTCGTGAAGGAGCTGGTCAGCCATGATTAACATCATCGACTACGTTCCCGGGCAGACGCTCCTCCACCGCCTCAACCCCGTGACCAAGCTCGCGTTGGCCGCCGCCATCATCGCGGCCACCTTCCTCGCAGACTCCTACGCCCTGCTCCTCGGCCTTCTCGCCCTCACGTTTGCGCTCGCGGCGTACGCCGGGGTGGCCGGAAGGCTCGCCCCCCTGCTCAAGGTGCTCGTCCCGCTTGCCGTGGTGATGTTTGCGCTGCAGCTCGTCTTCGTGCGCACCGGCGCGCCCGTCTGGGGGATCGTCACCACCGACGGCCTGATCACGGGGTCCAAGGTCTGTCTGCGCCTGCTGGGCGTGGCGCTGCCGCTCATACTCGTGCTCATGGTGACCAAGCTCACCGACCTCGCCAACGCGTGCGTGGAGGTGCTCCACGTGCCGTACCGCTACGCGTTCACGTTCACCACCGCGCTGCGCTTCGTCCCCGTGTTCTCCCAGGAGATGAACGCCATCATGGAGGCGCAGACGGCGCGCGGCGTGCAGTACGACACCAAGAACCCCTTCAAGAAGCTGCAGCTCATGCTGCCCCTCTGCGTGCCCCTGCTCGTGAGCTCCGTCGGCAGGACCGACGCCACGGCGCTCGCCGCCGAGCAGCGCGGCTTCTACCTGCGCACGCGCGAGAGCAGCTACAAGCGCTACCCGCTCGCCGCGCGCGACTGGCTCGCGCTCGCGTGCTGCGTGGCGCTCATCGCGCTCGGCGTGGCGTTCTAGGGCCCACGGCCGGCCCGGCGACCGACCGGCGACCCGGCACGCCCGGCTCACCCGACCCACGATTAACGCGCACTCGTGCACGTTCTTCTCGCGTTTCCCCAGTTGGGCGAGAAGAACCCCTGCACGAGTGCGCGTTAATGGCCCAATGCGAGATGAGGCGGGCGCCCCGAGAGGCGCCCGCGCGCATTCGATGCCGTTAGCGGCTAGTCGTCGTAGCGGTCGTCCAGGTCGTCGTCCCAGTCGTCGCGGTCATCGCGATCGTCGTCGCGGTCGTCGCGGTCATCGCGATCGTCGTCGCGGTCATCGCGGTCGTCATCGCGGTCATCGTCGCGGTCGTCGCGGTCATCCCAGTCGTCATCGGCGTCGTCCCAGTCGTCGTCGCGGTCGTAGCGGTCGTCGTGCCAGTCATCCCAGTCGTCGCGGTCGTCCCAGTCGTCGTTGCCGTCGATGTCGGCCTCGAGAACCTTGCCCGTGCGAGCGTCGACCTCGTATTCGTACTCAACGCCGCCGGAGGTGAACTCCATCTCGTAGACGCCGTCATCGAGCTCGTACTCGTGGTCGTTGAAGGAGGCCTCGGAAAGCCCCAGCTGAGAGAGCACGATGTCCTTCGCGGCGTCCAGGCCGATGTAGCCGCGGTCGTCCAGCTGCTCGGGGGCCACGGCGAGCGCGTCGGACTCAAGCCCGAAGTCGCCCACCGTGCTGCGGACGTCATCCTCTATCCCGCGCAGGAAGTCGTCTCCCGGATAGCCCGACCCCTGCTCGAGCTTGACCACCACGTTGCGGTCGTGCCCGTCAACGGTCTGGTTGAAGTGGCCGGCCTCGTAGATCTCCCCCACGAGCTCGGAGACGACGATGCGGCACTCCCTGCCCCGGTAGTCCGAGTAGCCGCTCACGACACCCCTGCCCTCGTCGTTCACGCCCTCGACCTCGGTGACGAGCCCCGCGTCGTCGTACTCGATCTCGATCTCGGGGTTGACGCTCAGGAGCAGGGTCCCCGCGGCCTGCGCGACGGGGGTCTCCCCCGCGCCGCCCGCCGACTGGTTGGCGGCGGCGGTGGGGGTGGCTCCGCATCCGGCAAGAACTGCCGCAAGGGCGGCGCCCATCGTGGCGGTGGCGAGGATGCGCTTCAGGCTCGTGGTCTTCATGGTGTCCTCCTTGGGTGTCGGGAAGCCTCTTCTTTGCCTTGCAGTGAGAGGTTGCGTGGGCACCTTCTCAAAACCGGGGTCGCCGGATTATTTTTTTCGGCGACCCCGGGCGAGAAGAACATCAGGCCGGTCTAGTCGTCATCGTCATCGTCGTCGCCGTCGTCATCCCAGCCGTCATCGTCGTCATCCCAACCGTCGTCGTCATCGTCGTCATCCTCGTCGTCGGCCCCGTCATCGTCGTCCTCTCCCCAGTCATCGTCATCGACCACGGGAGGCGCGGCCACCTCAGTCGAGGGCTCGGGGGCCGTCACCCGTTCGACCCGAGGCGCGGGCGCGGCATCCTCGGACCCGGCCGCACCCGTCACCACCACCCGGTGGTCGAGGTGCACCTCGAGCTCCACGATCAGCCGGTCCTCGGTCGCGGTCTTCCACTCCTCGTCGTCGGACTCCACCGTGAGCTCGATCGTCCCACCGTCATCGAGGTAGCCCTGGACCTCGGCGCGGTCCGCGAGGTCGTCCGAGACCTCGTCGATCGTCCGGCCGTAGTACGCAAACCCCTCGATGAGGTCGTCGCCGTCATCGTTCTCCCCGTCGAGCCCCACCACGCGGTCAAGACGGTTGACCGCGATGCTCACCTCGGGGTTGATGCTCATGTAGACCGTGCCCACCGGCACCTGCCAGACCGCGGCGCCGGCGACCACGGCCGCGGCGAGGCATGCCGCGACGGCCAGCAGCGCCACGCGGCGCCCGCGCGTTCTTCTCGCCCGGCGCGCCTCGAAGGGGATGACGTCGGCTTCCCCGAACGGGCTCCCCTCGAAGGCGACGACGTCGTCGACCTCCTGCCCCACCTCGTAGCCGAGGTTGGGGACCTTCACGAAGCGGCCCTCCTCGTCGAGCGCCACGGCATAGCTCGCGGCGCATTCCATGATGAGGTAGCTCATCGAACGTCACCTCCCGTCGGCCCCACGATCTTGTGGAGGTGCCCGCGGATGATGTCGTATCCGTTGGTGTAGGCCACGAGCAGCGCCACGAGGTAGCGTCGGTGCCGCTCGAGCGTCTTGCGCTCGACGCCCGCCCCGCGCGCAAGCTCCGCGATGGGCAGCTTGCCCGTCTCGGCGACCCTGTCGAGCAGCTCCCGGCGACCGCGCGCGTACGCAAGGGCACCCCGGCACGCCTCAAGGGTCCGCTGCTGGCGGGGGCTGTTCTCGGCCACGTCCGCGAGGCTCACCCCCAGGCGCTCGAGCTGGCGGGCAAACTCGGCGATCTCCGCCCGGCTGGCGCGGCGCGTCTCGCGCTCCCCGATCTCGTCGCGCTCCGACGCCAGCCGCTCCACGAGCGGGCGGTCGTCCCCGTCATCCGCGCCGCCGGCACGCTCGTCCAGCGAGGTCACCTCGGCATGGCGACGCTCCCGGCGCCGGAAGTCAATCAGCCGGTTCCTCACGCTCATGGACGCGAGGGGCAGAAACGCGCCCCGCGCCTCGTCGTACGCAAGCACCGCCTCGTGAAATGCGAACATGGCGATCCCCAGCTCGTCGTCTCCCTCCCGCGCGGGCCGGCCCGTGAACCGGGCCGTCTCCGCCTTGATGAACGGAAGGTAGTCGCGCACCAGGCCGTCCGCTGCCCGCGAGTCGCCCTTCGCGGCCCGGACGCGGGCGGCCAGGTCCTTGTCCCGTCTCATCGTCCCCCCTCGGCGATAGAGTGCGCACGGGGCATCCCGTTTTCGGGGTCGCGCCATGAATTCGTCTGAACTTTTTCAGGTTACCGGGGTTATCCGCCTGCGATGTAAGCGCAGCGTAAGGGGTCGCGGACGGTTGCCCGGAGGCGCATGGCACGCACCCCGCGCGATTCCCCCGCGCATCCTCCCGGGATGGCAAGAGGGACTTCGCGCGGGGTGCGCGCTACGAACGACCCAATTTGTCGCGCGTCCGCTACTCCGAGTAGAACGACCCCATGTAGCGGATGTACTCGTCCTCGGTGTGGTTGGCCTTCCAGTCGTGGACGGAGGCCTTGTTGCGCTCGCCCGCGATCACGGAGAGCTCGTGGCCGAGCTTCTCAAAGGCCTCGTCGACGACCTCCTCGGGCGTCTGGGCGATCTTCATGACGGCCTCGCCCTGGGGGCCGCCCGGCAGGTTGGAGAGCAGGCTCGGGGTGAGCGTGGTGCCCAGCGTGATGACCTCCACGTCCACGCCGGTCTTCTCGCACTCGCAGGCCACGGCCTCGGTCATCTTGAGGATATAGGCCTTGCCGGCGCCGTACTGGCCGTTCCACGGTGAGCTGGAGATGCCGGTCATGGAGGAGACGTTGATCACCGCGCCGCGGTCCTGGGCGGCGAAGATCTGCATGTAGTGATAGAAGCACTTCATGAACGTGACCACGTTGACGTTGATCATGGCCTGGTGCTTCTCCCAGGGGGTGTCCTGGATCTTGCCGAAGGAGTGCAGGCAGGCCACGTAGCTCATGAAGCCCATGTCGAGGCCCTCGGTCGCGGCGAAGACGGTCTCGGCGGCCCCCTCCTCGGAGAAGTCGGCGCGCACCACCTTGGTCGCGACGCCGTAGTCGGACTCGATCTGCGCGGCGAGCTCGCGGAGCTTCTCCTCGCGCCGGCCCACCATGACGACGCTCATGCCGCCGGCGGCGACCTTCTCGCAGAACGCCTTGCCCACGCCCTCGGTGGCGCCGAGGATGACCGCCCATTCGCCGTACTTCTCGCGCAAGTTCATGAATGTCCCTTCGTCGGGTTCGCTGGATGCGCCGCCATGATGGGGCATCGCCGGGCGGGCGCGGCCCCCCAATCCGCGGGCGGTAGCAAACGAGGCCGTGGTCAGACGCCGTACGCGCATGCGCGCGAAGCGCTATAGTGTCACACAGATGGCACTCGGGTGGGCACTCGTCCGGCGTCTTGCGATTAACGCGCACTCGTGCACGGGTTCTTAAATGCCAACTGGGAAAACGCGAGAAGAACCGTGCACGAGTGCGCGTTATTTCTCGTCCCGGGAGTCGACCGCCCGGCTCGTCCGTCCGGCCCGAGGCGTACCATGGCGTAAGACACGCGTCACGAGGAGCGCCATGACCACACCGCCAACCGCCCTGGACATCCTGCGAGAGACCTTCGGCTACCAGAGCTTCCGCCCGCACCAGGCGGAAATCGTCGACGCCGCGCTCTCCGGGCGCGACGTGCTGGCCGTCATGCCCACCTCGGCCGGCAAGTCAATCTGCTACCAGGTGCCGGCGCTCGCCCTCGCCGCGCGGTCGGGAGGGCTCACGCTCGTGGTGTCGCCGCTCATCTCGCTCATGGCGGACCAGGTGGGGGCGCTGCGCCAGGCGGGCGTGGCCGCGTCCTACCTCAACTCCACCCTCTCCGCCGCCGAGCGCGCGAGCGTGCTCCACGGCATCGCCTCCGGCGCGCTCAGGCTCGTCTACGTGGCGCCGGAACGACTCGACGATCCGGCCTTCGCGGAGACGGTCGCCGCGCGCGGCGTGGCGCTCGTCGCCGTGGACGAGGCGCACTGCATCTCGCAGTGGGGAAACGACTTTCGCCCAAGCTACCAGCGGATCATTGAGTTTCTTGGGGCGCTTCCCACGCGCCCGCCCGTGATGGCGCTCACGGCAACCGCCACGCGCGCCGTGCGCAAGGACATCGTGGGCGCGCTGGGCCTTGCGGACCCCTTCGTGGTCATAGCGAGCTTCGACCGGCCCAACCTCTCCTTCGCCGTCCAGCGCCCTCGTGGGCGTGCCGAGAAGGACCGCATGCTCGTCGCCTTCTGCCGGCAGCGCGCCGAGCGCTCCGGCATCGTCTACTGCTCGAGCCGGCGCGCCGTCGAGGAGGTCTGCGACGAGCTGCGCGACGAGGGGCTTCTCGCCACGCGCTACCACGCCGGGCTCACGTCCGAGGAGCGCGACCGCAACCAGGACGACTTCCTCTATGACCGCGCCCGCGTGATGGTCGCCACCAACGCCTTTGGCATGGGCATCGACAAGTCCAACGTGGGCTACGTGGTCCACTACAACCTGCCGCTCAGTCTGGAGAACTACTACCAGGAGGCCGGGCGCGCCGGGCGGGACGGAACCAAGGCGGAGTGCCTCCTGCTCTACTCCCCCGGCGACGTGCACACGGCCGAGTTCCTGCTCTCGCGGTGCGAGCCGCGCGAGGGGCTCACCCCGGAGCAGGTCGAGGCGCTCGCGGATCGCGACGCCGAGCGCCTGCGCCAGATGGTCTTCTACGCCACCACCACCGAGTGTCTGCGCGCCCACATCCTGCGCTACTTCGGCGAGGAGGCGCCGGCCTTCTGCGGCAACTGCGGAAACTGCCTCACGGACTTCGAGGAGGTGGACGCCACCACCGACGCCCTCAAGGTGGTGAGCTGCGTGGCGCGCATCGCGCAGCGCGGGCGCAGCGTGGGCGCGTCGATGATCGTGGACGTGCTGCGCGGGTCGCGCAACGAGAAGGTCCTGCGCCGCGGGTTCGACACGCTCTCCACGTACGGAATCATGGCGGACGTCCCCGTCGGCCGCGTGCGCGAGCTGATTGACGAGCTGGTCTTCCGCGGCGTGCTCGCGCGGACGGGAGGGGACTACCCCACGATCGTGCTCACGGGGTCCTCTGGCGCGTTCCTGCGTCGCGAGGCGCCCTGGGACGAGCCCTTCGTCCTCAAGGTGGCACGCGGCGCGCCCAAGGCGGCGCGCGTGCCGGCGGCACCCGACAAGACCCGGGCGGCCACGGACGTCTCCGAGCTGGACGAGCTCGGCCAGATCCTCTACGCCGAGCTCACGGAACTGCGCGGCGAGCTCGCACGCGAGCAGGGGGTGCCCTCCTACTTCATCTTCTCCAACGCGACGCTGGTGGACATGTGCGCCAAGCGGCCGCGGACGCGCGAGGAGTTCCTCGGCGTCTCCGGCGTGGGCGCCAAGAAGGCCGAGCGATACGGCGACCTCTTCCTCGCGCGCATCAACGGCTGAGCGCGGACGGGAGTGTCGCCGCAGCCCCGCGGAGCGGCTGCGCGAAGGGTTGGCGACGTTTCCGCGGGCGGAAGTGTCGCCTAGGCCCCGCAACGTGGCCGTGCGGGCGGTTCGCGACGTTTCCGCGGGGCAGACCGTCGCGAAGGCCCCGCGGAGCTCCTGTGCGGGCGGTTTGCGACACTCCAGCGGGCGGAAGCGTCGCCTAGGCCCCGCGGAGCGGCCGTGCGGGCGGTTCGCGACACTCCGGAAAGCCAGACCGTCGCCAAGGCCCCGCAACCCGGCCGTGCGGGCGGTTCGCGACGTTTCCGCAGGGCAGACCGTCGCCTAGGCCCCGCAACCCGGCCGTGCGGGGGCATCGCGACGCCCCAGCGAGAAGAACCGCGCTTCGCGGCCCCAACCCCGACCGCGCCCGCTCAGAGACCTACCGTGTAGAGCGGCTTGTAGCGAGCGCCGGACGGCCCGAGGATGCTTCGGAAGAGCGTGACGTCACGGGCCACGTCGGGCAACGGAAACGCCAGGTCCCCGAGGTCGCCTCGGGGCATGCGGGCACGTCGTGCAAGCGTGACGTGCGGCAGGAAGTCCTTCTCGTCATAGGTGAGGCCGCGAGCGGCAAGCTCGGCCCGCACGCGCGCAGCAAGGCCCTGGAGCTCGTCGTTCTTCTCGATGCCCAGCCAGAGCGTGGCGTCACGCCCCCGCCCGAAGGTCCCGAGCCCGGCCGCGGCGAGCGGGACCGGCCCCACGCCCGCGCACGCGGCGTCGAGCGCCGACATGGCGATCCGCGCGTCCGCCTCCCCCACCTCGCCGAGAAACGCCAGCGTGAGATGGCGATTCTCGGCCGGCACGAACCGGCCCGCGCACGCGGCCTCGAGGCGCCTCACGAGCGCGTCCACCTCGTCCGCAAACGCCTCCGGCAGCTCAAGCGCAATGAATGCCCTCATGCCAGCCTCCTCACCACGGGCCGGACCGACATCCCGAGGGTATCATGTCCGACGCCCCTCCTCGCTACCCAAAATGCCACCGATTGACTATCATTAACGGCCACCGGACGATAGGCAGAGCGGCAACAGACGGGAGACTCCGTGGACATAGTGAAGAGGGACGGGCGCGTGGAGCGCTATGACGGTGAGAAGGTCATCTCGGCAGTGACCAGGGCCTTTGCGGACGGGAACGCCGTCCCCGCGCGCGAGGAGCTTGCCGCGATCCTCGCCGACGTGGAGGCCCGCCTCGGGGACGGCGCGCGCGTCGAGGAGATCCAGGACCTCGTGGAGCAGGCCCTCATGCGGCGTGGTCACTTCGACGTGGCGAAGCGCTACATCCTCTACCGCCACCGCCGCTCCGAGCTGCGCGCCGCGCGCGACGAGGTGGTGCGTGAGGTCGCGGGGGACGACGCCGCGCTCGCCCCCGAGCTCTCGGCCGTCCTCTCTCGCGCGCAGCGCGACTATCCCGACGAGGCCTACTCCCTCATCGCCCTTCTCGCCCGCCTGCGCGGCTTCCTCAAGGACGGCATGCGCCCGGACGAGCGACTCTCCGCGCTCGTCCGGGCCGCCGTCGAGCTCACGAGCCAGGAGGCGCCGCGCTGGGAGATGATCGCCGGGCGGCTGCTCTCGCTCTCCGCCCGCCGCTCCATCGCGGACGCCTGCGCGCGGCGCGGGATCTCCGGCTTTGCCGACAAGGTCCGCCACCTCGCGGACGAGGGCCTCTACGGCGCCTACATCCTCGAGCGCTACGCCCCCGAGGAGCTCGAGCGCGCCGCCGCCCTCATCCGCCCGGAGCGCGACGACCTGCTCACCTACGCCGGGCTTGACCTCCTGCTCAAGCGCTACGTCATCCGCTCGCACGACCACGTGGCGCTGGAGAGCCCCCAGGAGATGTTCCTCGGCATCGCGCTGCACCTCGCCATGGAGGAGCCCGCGGACGTCCGCATGGACTGGGTCGGCCGCTTCTACGACGCGCTCTCCACCCTGCGCCTCACCATGGCCACGCCCACGATGGGCAACGCCCGCAAGCCCCAGCACCAGCTCTCCAGCTGCTTCATCGACACCGTCCCCGACAGCCTCGCGGGCATCTACCGCAGCATCGACAACTTCGCCCAGGTCTCCAAGTACGGCGGCGGCATGGGCATGTACCTCGGCAAGGTCCGCGCGCAGGGCGGCTCCATCCGCGGCTTTGCCGGCGTCGCGGGCGGCACCACCCGCTGGATCCGCGTGATCAACGACACCGCCGTGGCCGTCGACCAGCTTGGCATGCGCCAGGGGGCCGTGGCCGTCTACCTGGACGCCTGGCACCGTGACCTTCCGGAGTTCCTGCAGCTGCGCACCAACAACGGCGACGAGCGCATGAAGGCGCACGACGTCTTCCCGGCCGTCTGCTGGCCCGACCTCTTCTGGCGGATGGCCGAGAAGGACCTGGACCAGGACTGGTACCTCATGTGCCCGCACGACATCCTCGTCGCGAAGGGCTACGCGCTCGAGGACAGCTTCGGCGAGGAGTGGGAGCGCCGCTACTGGGACTGCGTGGCCGACCCGCGCATCAAGAAGCGCGTCATCTCCGTCAAGGACCTCGTGCGCCTGGTGCTGAGGAGCGCCGTCGAGACGGGCACCCCCTTCGCCTTCATGCGCGACGCCGTGAACCGGGCCAACCCCAACCCGCACGCCGGCGTCATCTACTGCTCCAACCTCTGCACGGAGATCGCCCAGAACACCTCGGCGATCGAGGAGGTGAGCCGCGAGGTCGTGGGCGAGGACGGCGACACCGTGGTGGTGACCACCACGCGCCCCGGCGACTTCGTGGTCTGCAACCTCGCGAGCCTCACCCTGGGCCGCATCCCCGTTGAGGACGACGACGCGCTCGCCGAGGTGGTGGAGACCGCCGTGCGTGCCCTCGACAACGTGATTGACCTCAACTTCTACGCCCTGCCCTACGCCCGGCTCACCAACCGGCGCTACCGCTCGGTGGGGCTCGGCGTCTCCGGCTACCACCACCTGCTCGCCCGCCGCGGCATCTCCTGGGAGAGCGACGAGCACCTCGCCTTTGCGGACGAGCTGTTCGAGCGGATCGCCTACCACGCCATCGACGCCTCGGAGCGCCTGGCCGAGGAGCGCGGCCCCTACCCGCTCTTCCCCGGCAGCGACTGGGCCACGGGTGCCTTCTTCGAGAAGCGCGGCTACGCGTCCGAGCGCTGGCGCGAGCTCGCGGGGCGCGTGGCCGAGCACGGGATGCGCAATGCCTACCTGCTCGCCGTGGCCCCCACGAGCTCGACCTCCATCATCTCCGGAACCACGGCCGGCGTGGACCCCGTCATGCGGCGCTTCTTCCTCGAGGAGAAGAAGGGCTCCATGCTGCCGCGCGTGGCACCCGACCTCTCGCCCGAGACCTACTGGTACTACAAGCCCGCCCACCTCGTCGACCAGCGCTGGAGCGTGCGCGCGGCCGGGGTTCGCCAGCGCCACATCGACCAGGCGCAGTCGGTGAACCTCTACATCACCAACGACCACACCATGCGGCAGGTGCTCGAGCTCTACCTCGAGGCGTGGCGCTCCGGGGTGAAGACGATCTACTACGTGCGGAGCAAGTCGCTCGAGGTCGAGGAGTGCGAGAGCTGCAGCAGCTAGCGTCCCTCGCGGCATAGCCGCCGTTCTTCTCGCCGTGCTCAAGCAGCTTGCTGCGCAAAACTGCGCGCGGCGAGAAGAACGGCGGCCTCTCGAGTCGAATCTTTACAACCGTTTCTAGACGCAGGAGGGAATCGTGACCGAGAAGCTTACGAGAACGCCGCTGTTCAACCCGGGCGGGGACACGGACGTGAGGCTGCGGAGGATGATCGGGGGCAACACCACCAACCTCAACGACTTCAACAACCTCAGGTACCCGTGGGTATCCGACTGGTACCGCCAGGCGATGAACAACTTCTGGATCCCCGAGGAGATCAACCTCTCCCAGGACGTGAAGGACTACCCGCGGCTCTCGGAGGCGGAGCGCACGGCCTACGACAAGATCCTCTCGTTTCTCGTGTTCCTCGACTCGCTGCAGTCCGCGAACCTCCCCAACGTGGGCGAGTACGTCACGGCCAACGAGGTCAACCTGTGCCTGCACATCCAGGCCTTCCAGGAGTGCGTCCACTCGCAGAGCTACTCCTACATGCTCGACACGATCTGCTCCCCCGAGAAGCGCGACGAGATCCTCTATCAGTGGCGGACCGACGAGCGCCTGCTGGCGAGAAACACCTTCATCGGCGAGCAGTACAACGAGTTCCTCGAGCATCGGGACGCCTTCACCCTGCTCAAGGTCATGATGGCCAACGTCATCCTCGAGGGCGTGTACTTCTACTCGGGGTTCATGTTCTTCTACAACCTCGCGCGCAACGGCAAGATGCCCGGGAGCGCCCAGGAGATCCGCTACATCAACCGCGACGAGAACACGCACCTCTGGCTCTTCCGCAACATAATCGTGGAGCTCCAGCGCGAGGAGCCGCAGCTCTTCACGCCCGAGCGCGTCGACGTGCTGCGCGGCATGCTCGAGGAGGGCGTGCGCCAGGAGATCGCCTGGGGGCGCTACGTGATCGGGGAGAGCATCGACGGCCTCACGGGGCAGATGGTCGAGGACTACATACGCTACCTCGGCAACCTCCGCTGGCACTCGCTCGGATTCGGCACGCTCTTCGAGGGGTGCGACCGCGAGCCGGCCGACATGGCATGGGTCTCCCAGTACAGCAACGCAAACATGGTCAAGACCGACTTCTTCGAGGCCAAAAGCACCGCCTACGCCAAGTCCACCGCCCTCGTGGACGACCTGTAGGCGCCGAGGCCGCGCGAAGGGGACCGTGCAAAGGGGACAGGCACTTTTGCACGCTGGGACAGGCGTGCAAAAGTGCCTGTCCCCTTTGCACGCCCGTCCCCTTCGCGCGGCCCCCCTTGCACGCCTCTGCACTAGACCGAACAAGTGTTGCAGAAATGGTGAGCGCCCCGGGCACGATGATTTGTGTCCGGGGCGCGTTGCATCATGGTCTCATGATAAGAACGTCTGTTTGGGAGCAACCATGGAGCACGCCTATCTCTGCATCGATCTCAAGTGCTTCTATGCCTCCGTCGAGTGCGTGGACCGCGGGTACGATCCGTTCGAGCGGCGCCTCGTGGTGGCGGACCCGACGCGCGGGCCCAAGACCATCTGCCTCGCCGTGTCCCCCGCCATGAAGGCGGCGGGGGTGCGCAACCGCTGCCGCGTCTTCGAGATACCGGACGGGGTCTCCTACGAGATGGCCAAGCCGCGCATGCGGCGCTACATGGAGGTCTCGGCCAACATCTACGGCCTCTACCTCAGGTACTTCTCGCCCGAGGACATCCACGTCTACTCGGTCGACGAGGTCTTCATCGACGTTGGCCCCTACCTGGCACTCTACGACAAGGGACCGCGCGAGCTCGCCGTGGAGCTCATCGAGCTCGTTCGCCGCGAGACGGGCATCTGCGCCACGGCCGGCATCGGGACCAACCTCTTCCTCGCCAAGGTCGCCCTCGACGTCACGGCCAAGCACGCCCCGGACAACATCGGCGAGCTCGACGAGGAGCGCTTCAAGTGCCTCATCTGGCCCCACCGGCCGATCACGGACATCTGGGGGATCGGCCCCGGCATCGCTCGGCGGCTCGCCGCGATGGGGGCGCATGACCTCGGGGGCGTGGCCCTCCTTCCCGAGAAGGCGCTCTACGACGAGTTTGGCATCAACGCCGAGCTGCTCATCGATCACGCCTGGGGCATCGAGCCCTGCACCATGGCCGAGATCCACGCCTATCGGCCCAAGGCGACGTCCACGTGCAACGGCCAGGTGCTCGCTCGCGACTACGACTTCGACGAGGCGCGCGTCGTCCTGCGGGAGATGGTCGACGCCTCCGTGCTCGACCTCGTGGAGAAGGGCGTGGTCTGCGGGCACATCTCGCTCTCCGTGGGGCATGCCATCGAGCGCGGCTGGGACGACGCGCCGACGCGGACCTTCACGGGCGAGCACGGCACGCGGCGCATCGGTCGGGACATGCCGCGCTCATCCGCGTCGCGCAAGCTCGGGGAGCTCACCAACTCCCGCTCGCGCCTCTCGCGATACTTCCTTGACCTCTATGACGAGGTCGTCGATCCCAACCGCCCGATCAGGCGCCTGAACATCGGCATGGGAGGGCTCCTACCGGAGGAGCTGTCCTCGATCACGCTCTTCACGGACCCGCAGGCCGAGGGGGCCGAGCACCGGCTCGCCGAGGCCACCATCGCGGTGAAGCGGCGCTTTGGGAAGAACGCCCTCGTCCGCGGCGTCAGCTACCGGCCCGGCGCCACCGGGCTCGAGCGAAACGTGCAGGTTGGGGGCCATCATGAGTAGGGATGGGGCGCCGAGGCGCCATGCCGAGCGCGCCGCGCAGTTCATGCCCTTCGCCGCGCTCACCGGCTACTACGACCTCGTGCGGGAGCGCGAGCGCGTGACCGAGCCACACCGCGAGCCCTCCGAGGAGGAGGCCGCGCGCATCTCGGCCGAGCTTGCCGCCGTGCGCAAGGGGCGGCTCGTCCGCGTGACGCACTACGAGCACGACGCCTACGTCACGACCGAGGGCATCGTGACCGGCATGGACCCCGTGGCCCGCGAGCTCACGGTCGTGCGGCGGCGCATCCGCTTCGACGACATCTGGAGCGTAAGGCCGATCCCCTAGCCGTGCCAGCGGCGTCAGGTTTATTTGGCGTGCCAGCGGCGTCAGGTTTATTTGGCACGCGCATGATGCGCGTGCCAAATAAACCTGACGCCGCTGGCACGCCAAATAAACCTGACGCCGCTGGCACGCCCCGCTTAACCCTGACGGTAGTGGGCGAAGAAGTCCGCGAGATCGGTCATGGCCTCGCGCAGGACCTCCATGCGCGGCAGGTAGACGATGCGGAAGTGGTCGGGCTCCGGCCAGTTGAAGCCGCCGCCACGCGTGATGAGGATGCGCTTCTCGTGCAGCAGGTCGAGCGCGAACTGCTCGTCGTCGGTGATGTTGAACTTCTTGACGTCAATCTTGGGGAAGATGTAGAACGCGGCCTTGGGCTTCACGGCCGTGATGCCGTCGATTGCGTTGAGGGCCTCGTAGACGTAGTTGCGCTGCTCGTAGACGCGCCCGCCCGGCTCCACGTATCGCTCCACGCTCTGGTAGCCGCCGAGCGCCGTCTGCACGACGGACTGGGCGGGCACGTTGGAGCACAGGCGCATGTTGGAGAGCATGTTGATGCCGTAGACGAAGTCGCGCATGCAGCGCCTGTTGCCCGAGAGGACCATCCAGCCGATTCGGTAGCCCGCGATCATGTGGGACTTGGAGAGGCCGGAGAACGTGACGCACGGCAGGTCGGGCGCGAGCGAGGCGATGGAGACGTGCTCGTGACCGTCCATGCACAGGCGGTCGTAGATCTCGTCCGAGAAGATCATGAGCTGGTGGCGGCGCGCGATCTCCACGATCTGCTCGAGCACCTCGCGCGGGTAGACGGCGCCCGTGGGGTTGTTGGGGTTGATGATGACGATGGCCTTGGTGTTGCTCGTGACCTTGGACTCCATGTCGGCGAGGTCGGGGTTCCACTCGGCCTGCTCGTCGCAGAGGTAGTGTACGGGCGTGCCGCCGGCGAGCGTGGCGCACGCCGTCCAGAGCGGGTAGTCGGGGCTCGGAATGAGAATCTCGTCGCCGGTGTCCAAAAGGGCGTTCATGCAGAGCTGGATGAGCTCGGAGACGCCGTTGCCCGTGTAGATGCCATCCATGCTCACGTTGGGAAGGTGCTTGAGCTGAGCGTACTGCATGATCGCCTTGCGTGCGGAGAAGAGGCCGCGCGAGTCCGAGTAGCCCTCGCACTCGGGCAGCTGCTGGCGCATGTCGTGGACGACCTCGTCGGGCGTGCGGAAGCCGAAGGGCGCCGGGTTGCCGATGTTGAGCTTCAAGATGCGCAGGCCCTCGTCCTCCATGCGGGCCGCCTCGTCGGCGACAGGTCCGCGGACGTCGTAGAGGACGTTCTCGAGCTTTGAGGACTTCTTGAACTCTCGCATGGAAGTGCTCCTTTGCTGACGCGGGGTACGGGAAGCGGTCTCGTTCGCGGTCTCAGGCCGCGCGGCAGCTCGCGTGCCCTCCCCCGTGGCAAGCCAGCCCTCCTCCACCTCGAGAATGTCGGCAAGCAGGCGCACCACGTTCGGGCGTGGCCCGACCTTGCCGCTCACGTATTGGCTGACCTGGCTCTTTCCGAGCTTCTCGCCCTTCTCGGCGGCCATGTGGATAAGGTCCGCCTGCTTGAGCCCCCGCTCGGCCATGACGGCGCGCAACCGGTCCGCGAGCGTCCCCTGATCCATCATGCCTCCTTGAGTTCAATTTCAGCAACGATTTTGAACTTCTCGTGAAACAGTTCAATGCGGAAACTCTATCACAAGGATAAATTGAACTCCAGAGAGCGCCTCGGATCAGCCAATCTTCACAGCGCGCATACGCAGGCGCACGTAGTCCGCGTGCCACACGCCGTCCCGCAGCATCTCGCGCCGCAGCCCCTCGACCGCCTCGGCGACGATCTCTCCCGCCACCGCCTCGTCCACGCCGTCGAAGGGCCGTCGCACGAACATGTGAATCCAGTCCGCCATGCCATCCGGCCCCTTGAGCGCGGTGGGCCTGTCAAAGAGGGATGCGTCCGTCACGCGCATGCCCGCAGCCTCCACGAGCGAGGCATACTCGCCGACCGTCGGGAAGTAGAACGGCATCTCGTAGACGAGGCCATGCCGTTGGAAGGAGTCTGCCAGGGCGGCGTGGATGCGCGCCCCGCACCCATAGCCTCCGCACTCAAAGACGAACTGTCCGCCCGGCCTGAGCGCCGCGGCAACGTGCGAGAGCATCTCGGGATGTCGCCCGCGGTCGATCCAGTGCAGCACGGCGTTGGAGAAGACCACGTCAACGGTGCGCCCGAGCGTGAAGCTCGTCGCATCGCCCTCAATGAACCGCAGGCCAGGATGGCTTTTGCGCGAGCGCGAGCATCTCCGGCGACGCGTCCATGCCAAACGCGTCGAGGCCGCGCTCGCACAGCTCGGCCGTCAGCGTGCCGTTTCCGCAGCCAAGGTCGAGGCACGTCTCGCCAGGCCGCACGTCAACGAGGCCGACGACGTCCCTCCCGTACGCGGGGACGAACGAGAAGTCCCGCTCGTATCCGCCCGCATTCCAGCCGATGTTCATGACTCCCCCGTTCTTCTCGCCTATCATCCCGTAGTATGAACCCAAACCACCAGGAGGGGCATCATGCCGAGAGAGACCAAGAAGGCCAAGGTCGAGCGCGCCGTCGAGGTGTGCCGACGCCTTGACGAGAAGTACGGCCCGGTCGAGTGCTTTCTCGACCATGCGAACCCGTTTCGCCTGACCATCGCCGTCCTGCTCTCCGCGCAGACCACGGACGCGCAGGTCAACAAGGTGACGCCCGCGCTCTTTGAGCGCTTTCCCACGCCGGAGGCCATGGCCGCCGCCACGCCCGAGGAGGTCTCCGAGTACATCCACAGCCTCGGCTTCTACAAGTCCAAGGCGCGTCACTGCGTGGAGTGCGCGCAGATGATCGTCTCCGAGTTCGGCGGCGAGGTCCCGCACACGATGGAGGAGCTCACGAGGCTGCCCGGCGTGGGGCGCAAGACGGCCAACATCGTCATGAACGTGGGGTTTGGCATCGTCGAGGGCATCGCGGTGGACACGCACGTCAACCGCATCGCGCATCGCCTCGCGCTCTCGCCCAAGACGCACGAGAAGGAGCCGCTCAAGACCGAGCAGGACCTGCTGCGCCTTTTGCCGCGCGAGCTCTGGGGGCCCGTGAACCACCAGTGGATCAAGCACGGCCGTGACACCTGCGTGGCACGCGGCCCGCACTGCGACGGCTGCGTCCTCGAGGACATCTGCCCGAGCGCCCACCGCTGCTAGGCGTCCCAAAAGGGGACAGGGGCAAGTTGGGACACTACCGAACAGTGTCCCACCTTGCCCCTGTCCCCTTTTGGGAGCGCGGCCCA
>NZ_JBQXES010000022.1:0-46087 GCF_052599055.1 Thermophilibacter sp. ZX-H3
TGGCGACCGTGGACGGCGCCCGCCCGATCTCGCGGGCTATCTCCCGGCACCCCCTGCCCCTGTCCAGCATCCTCTCGATCGTCTGCCGCTCGTGCCTCGTGAGCCTCGCGTAGGACCTCTCCGACGGCCCCTTCCCGCCCTTTCCTCTCTTCTTCGGCATGTCGCCTCCTCGGTTCGCGGGCCGGCCTCTCCGGCCCCCGAGGGGTGATGGTTCCCGGACTCAGCGAGACATGTTTCGATGAGTCTGGGAGGTGTCTCGCTGAACTTGCAAATCGAAGCTCGCGCGAGAAGGCGGCAGGCGAGAAGGACGGGGCTGGGCCGTGGCGGGCCGCCTCTGGTATACTCTCCCGTGCGTCCCCATCGTCTAGTGGCCTAGGACATCGCCCTTTCAAGGCGACGACACGGGTTCGACTCCCGTTGGGGGCACCACGAAGCGCTGCGGGCTCGTCCGGGTTTCGGGCGGGCCCGCTTTTCTCGCCGTCGTGACGTGCGGGCGGATGCTCGCAAACCCTCTGCGCGATAACCGGTCACGGGAGGGGCGGGCTCCAGCGACGCCGCCCTGGCGAGAAGAACGTCGTGCCGGGGCTACCAGTCTAGGTCGTTCTTCTCGGCAAACTGCCGCGCGGAGGCCACGAGCCAGTCGTGGCCCTGGCACCAGTTGATGAAGTCGGGCACGTCGGCGATGATGGGCTCCGCCTCGCGCACGGCGAAGACGCTCTCCTCGAAGCCGCCCGGCGTCACGTCGGGCCGGTCGGGGAGGTAGGGCTCCACGTAGGTGGGGCGCAGCAGCGCGTAGGCCCCTCCCCGGCAAAGCTGGTCAAAGCCGCGCAGGGCGCGCCGCGCCGCGCTCATGCGATCGAGCTTGTAGAGAAGGATCACCCGGGCGAGGTGCGACCAGGGGTCGCCCTGGCGGGAGAAGCGCGCGTCGAGCTCGTCGAAGCCCTTCTCGTCCTCGAGCCGTGCGAGCGCGAGGGCGCAGGTGTGGCGGGCGCCGAGCGGGTCGGACGGGGAGATGTCCATCAGGGACGTCGCCCCGCGCACGGCCATGCTGTAGTGCGCCGTGTCGAGGCAGGATCTGGTCAGTGCCGCACGGAGCCGCAGGTGGGGGCGGAAGAAGACGTCATCCCAGGCATCGCCCGCGGGCGGCTCGTCCGAGGGGAAGTCTCGCTCGAGCTCGTTGAGGCCCATGAACAGGTCGTAGGGGTCGCCGTCCTCGGAGATCAGCTCGAGCAGGCGCGCGTCGAGACTGGCCTCATCGATCTCCCTCGCGCGCGCAAACTCCGCATGCGCCTTCGCGAGCCTGCGCGAGCGCTCCGCCTCGAAGGCGGCGTCTTCGAGAAGGTCGTCGTTTCGGCAGCTCGCCCGATAGGCGTCGAGCGCCCGCGCCATCACGAGCATCGCGCGCTCGGACGCGTCCTCGATGAACGACTCGGGGTCCTCGCGCACGGCGAGCACCAGCTCGGCATACGCCTCGTCGGAGAGCGGCCCCAACTTCTTCAGGCGGCGCCGCGCGCAGCGCTCCACGAGCTCGTCCCATGCGTTCATTGCCGCCGCGCCCCCTCTCCCTCAGCCATCGCCTCGCGGGCGGCCTTCGGGTCGATGCGCGCGACCTCGCGGGCCACCCAAGCTCCGAAGGTGCCCCGCCCGGAGCGGTCCGTCCCCTCCTGCAGCAGCACGATCCCCTCGCTGACGGCGAGGATGAGCTCGTCCTCGCTGTAGGGGGCCACGCGCAGCCGGGCAAACTCCCCGTCGGGGAGCTCGGCCTGGCGGATGAGCGTCAGGGCGCCGCCCGGGTACTTTCTCAGCAGCTTCTCGATTCCCGTTCGCGCGATCTTGGGATGGCCGCTGTGAAGCGCGAGCGAGGACCCGGCGAGCAGGGTCCACGCGTCATCGGCCGGCCGACCCGAGGCGAGCGTGGGGTAGCGCTTGGTCAGCGCCAGCCAGCCCTCCAGGTCCTCGAGCTTTGCGAGCGCGTAGGCGAGCGTGAAGCGGACGTCGGAGGTGTCGCGCGGGTCGGATGCGAGGAGCCGCTCGGACACGTCGATCGCGACGCGGTTGCGCCCGCAGATGAGCGCCTCCTCCGCGAGCGAGGCGAGCCAGCGCCAGTAGGGCCGCATCGCGATGTCCGCCGCGAGGGCGGCGCGCTCGTCGCGCAGCTCGTCGAGGGCCTGGTCGCGCGCCTGCTCGCAGGATGCGCGGACCTCGTCGGCCCGGTCGCTGAGGAAGCGGTAGCGCTCGTCGATCGAGGCCGTGCGCGAGGACGAGAGCATGCGCGCCGCGTCATGGCACGCGGGGTCGAGCCTCAGGGCCTCCTCGAGGAGCTCCTTCCCGCGCTTGATGAGGTCGGGCGCCTGCTCGTCGGATGCGAAGGGGAGGCGCCGGTCCACGATGTCGCTCGCCATCGCCACGAGGTGGAAGGCGCGGTCGGCGTCCGTCTGGGGGAGGCTGTCGCGGTCCTGGGCGAAGCGTCGCCCAAACGAGGCGAAGGCGCGTGCGGCGAGCGCGGGGTCGCCCTTGTCGAGCTCCTCCGCAAAACGCAGGCTCAGCCGCTGGTAGTCCTCTCGCCGTGGGTCGTGCGCCATGCTGTCCCCCTCTCGTTCCCCTATGGTAGCCGAGAAGGGCGCGCCACGGTCGGCGGGGCTCCCGCGGCGCCGCCTGCGAGGTGCCCGCCGCCGGAAACATCGCAATGTTGCCAGTCGATTTCGCTATACTGAATCCGGCCGAGTCGCCGATCCCTCGACGGCCCGGGGCGGTACTTCTCGTTCGGCGAAAACGGGGGAGATGGTCTCCCGTTCGAATCCGTCGCGGTGGCGGCGGCATAGGAATTGGAGGAGTGTTATGGGACGTTTCACCAACCCGCGCGACCTGTACTTTGGTGAGGGCGCTCGCCACGAGGTCAAGAACCTCAAGGGCTCCCGCGCCATGATCGTCACCGGCGGCGGCTCCATGCGTCGCGGCGGCTTCCTGCAGGACGTCGAGGCCGACCTCAAGGAGGCTGGCTTCGAGGTTGAGATTTTCGAGGGCGTCGAGTCCGACCCGTCCGTCGACACCGTGAAGCGCGGCGCCGAGGCCATGCAGAAGTTCCAGCCCGACTGGATCATCGGCATCGGCGGCGGCTCGCCCATCGACGCGGCCAAGGCCATGTGGCTCTTCTACGAGTACCCCGAGGAGACCTTCGAGCAGGCCATCGTGCCGTTCAGCTTCCCCGAGCTCCGCACCAAGGCCAAGTTCTGCGCCATCGCCTCCACCTCCGGCACGGCCACCGAGGTCACGGCCTTCTCCGTCATCACCGACTACGAGAAGGGCATCAAGTACCCGCTCGCCGACTTCAACATCACCCCTGACGTCGCCATCGTCGACCCCGAGCTCACCTACACCATGCCGCAGAAGCTCTGCGCCCACACCGGCATGGACGCGCTGACCCACGCCATCGAGGCCTACGTCTCCACCGCGGGCTCCATGTTCACCGACGCCAACGCCCTCCACGCCATCCGCGAGATCGTCGAGTGGCTGCCCAAGTCCTACCAGGGCGATCACGAGGCCCGTCAGCACATGCACGAGGCCCAGTGCATCGCCGGCATCGCCTTCTCCTCCGGCCTGCTCGGCATCGTGCACTCCATGGCCCACAAGACCGGCGCCGCCTTCTCCGGCGACCACATCATCCACGGCTGCGCCAACGCCATGTACCTCGGCAAGGTCATCCAGTTCAACGCCAAGGACGAGCGCGCCAAGAGCCGCTACGCCTACATCGCCAAGGAGGTCCTGCACCTCGCCGGCGAGACCGAGGACGAGCTCGTCGCGTCCCTCGTCCAGTGCATCCGCGACCTCAACGACAAGCTGGACATCCCGCAGGGCATCAAGAACTACGGCAAGGGCGGCGTGAAGGCCGACGAGTCCATCATCGACTACGCCGAGTTCGAGTCCAAGAAGGCCGACGTGGCCGCCAACGCCATCCTCGACGCCTGCACCGGCTCCAACCCGCGCCAGCCGTCCCAGGAGGAGATGGAGAAGCTCCTCGAGTGCGTCTACAACGACGTGGACGTGGACTTCTAAGCCACACGTTCTTATCGCTTCGCAGCAGGGGGTCGGGCCTTCGGGCTCGGCCCCCTTTGCGCTTGGGGCTCGGGCGGCAATCA
The DNA here is from genome assembly GCF_052599055.1 of Thermophilibacter sp. ZX-H3. Classification (NCBI taxonomy): domain Bacteria; kingdom Bacillati; phylum Actinomycetota; class Coriobacteriia; order Coriobacteriales; family Atopobiaceae; genus Thermophilibacter; species Thermophilibacter sp. ZX-H3. Next base: position 4,137 of record NZ_JBQXES010000022.1, read on the forward strand.
AACCCGCAGCTTTCATGGCGCTTATCTTTGTCGGGTACAATGCCGCATCGGAAACGTTGCGTAAGGGGGAGCGATGGGCGAGAAGAACGGGGCGGTCGCGTTCTTTGACGTTGACGGCACGCTGGTGTGGCACGACTTCGAGAGGATGCGGGCGCGGGCGAAGGAGGGCGCGACCTCCGAGGCCCTTCAGATTCGTCCGAGCGAGGTCGTATACGAGGCGTTTTCCCGCATGCGCGCGGCGGGCAACCTCACCTTCATCTGTACCGGCCGCCACCTGCCGTTCATCCCTCAGGCGATACGCGAGCTCAACCCCGACGGCTTCGTGGCGGGGGCCGGCGCGCTCGTATGCGTGGGGGACGAGGTGGTGCGCGCCGAGTTCATCGAGCGCGACCTGCTCCTCGAGACGGCGCGGCGCTTCGTGGCGGCGGGCATCGACATCACCCTCGAGGGCGACGAGGACAACATCGAGCTCCATCCCTCCGGGCGTCCCGCGCGCTTTCCGGGCTCGCGCCTCGCGCGCACGGCGGAGGAGGTCGCGGAGCTCTCCCGGGAGTGCCGCTACAGCAAGTTCTGCTCGAACGGTGTGGGGGAGCGCGACCTTGTGCCGCTGCGCGACTTCATCGACGCGCACTACACGATCTGCGACCTCCAGGGCGGCGTGCTCGAGTTCTCCATGCGCGGCGTCGACAAGGGGACGGGCATCGAGGCGGCGCTCGCTCACCTGGGGCACGGGCGTGAGGGGACCTTCGCGTTTGGCGACTCGGAGAACGACCTCTCCATGCGCGCCGCCGTGGAGACCTTCGTTGCCATGGGAAACGCGCTGCCCAACGTGCGCGCGGTGGCCGACTACGTGACGCTCACGGCCGCCGAGGACGGCGTGCCCGCGGCGCTGGAGCACTTCGGGCTCATCTAGGACTGCGGCCTCCCGTTCGTGGGGGAATCCCGCCCGAGGGGCCTCCTCCCGCCCGCGGGCCCGCCTCCCTCCCGTAGGGCCTCCATGAGTGACGGCTTTTGGACGGACGAGGGCCTCAAAGGTCGTCCATCCGTCCAAAAGCCGTCACTCGGCGTATGTGGCGTGTTCGCGTACGGAGGCGGCCGGCCAGGCGCTACGCCGGATGCCGCTCGTCGTGGGCGGCCACGCCCCGGCGCGCGAGCTCGCAGTCGGAGACGCAGGGAACAAAGCCGTCGCGCGTGAGCTGGTAGGCCTCGTGGCCCTTGGCGAGGAGCAGGACGACGCTTTTCTCGCCCTCCGCGAGCTCGAAGGCTCGGGCCGCCGCGGCCTCGCGGTCGATCACGATCTCGTGGGGATAGCCCTCCGGGAGCGACCGCTCCATCTCGTGGCAGATGTCGAGCGGGTCCTCCGTCCAGGGGTCGTCCGCGGTGAGCACCACGTAGTCCGCATAGCGGGCGGCGACCTCGGGGAGCTCGTGGCGGCGCTCCCGCGCCTTGCCGCCCACTGCCCCGAAGACGGCGATCACGCGGGCGCCCGTGAAGGTGCCCGCGACGGCGGAGAGCAGCGACTCGAAGGCGAGCTTGTTGTGCGCGTAATCGACGATGGCGGTGAGCTGGCGGTCGGCGCTGCGATAGAACTCCATGCGCCCGGGGACGCGCGTTCGCGCGAGGCCCTCCGCGATGGCGTCGGGCCCGATGCCCAGCAGATGCGCGGAGAGCGCCGCGGCAAGCGCGTTGGAGACGCTGAAGTCCCCCGGGAAGGGAAGCTGTACGCGGCGCTCCCAGCCGTCGAGGTGCAGCGTGAAGGCAACGCCCTCCTCCGAGTGCGCGATGCCGTCCGCCCAGGCGTTCGCCTCGGGGTGGTCGATTCCAAACGTGAGCGTGCGCGGGGCGCGGGAGGCCGCCTCGAGGACGCGGCCTGCATGGTCCGAGTCCAGGTTCACGACCGCGGTCTCGCACTGCGAGAAGATTTTGAGCTTGGAGGTGAAGTAGTCCTCGAAGTCGGCGTGCTCGACGGGGGAGATGTGGTCGAGGCCGATGTTGAGGAAGCAGGCCACGTCGAGGCCCACGCCATAGGTGCGGTCGTACTTGAGCGCCTGGCTCGAGACCTCCATCACCAGGGCGGCGAGCCCCGCCTCGCGCGCGTTGGCGAGGTGACGCCAGAGGTCCGGCGCCTCGGGCGTGGTGTTTCTCGAGGGCTCGTCCGCACGGCCGTCGAAGGTCTCCACGGTGCCGATCATGCCGCAGCTCTTCTCGCCGCGCGCCGCGTCCACGATGGAGCGGAGCATGTAGGCCGTCGTGGTCTTGCCCTTGGTGCCCGTGATGCCTACGGTGGGCAGGTCGCGGTCTGGGTGGTCGAAGGCCTCGGCGGAGGCGATTGCCATGGCGCGGCGCAGGTCGGAGGCCACGAGGGCGGGGACGCCCTGCGCATGGGCGGCAAGCTCGTCCGCGTGCGCGGTGTCGCAGAGGTACGCCGTGGCGCCCGCGGCGAGCGCCGACTCGAGGAACGCGGGCCTGAAGGCCGCCCCCTTGCAGACGAAGAGGTCGCCGGGCCGGACGGAGCGCGAGTCGCAGGAGGCGCCCGTCACGGGCACGGCGTCGTTGCCGGCGGGGATGGACGAGGCAAGCGTCCCGGAGGCCTCGAGCGCCCGCGCGATGTCTGTGAGCGTAATAGTCTTCATACGAGTTAGTATAGCCGCGTCTCGGCGACGCTGCGCCGTATGCTAGACTGCAGGTGCTCGGGCGATTGGCGCAGCGGCTAGCGCAGGTGCCTTACACGCACAAGGTCGGCGGTTCGAACCCGTCATCGCCCACCAGCCATCCTCCGGCCCCCGCCCGCCTCGCGCGACGGGGGCCTTTTCGTGCCGGCCGACGGCAGCTGCTAGAATTAATCCGCCCTGTGGAAGGGTCCGGATGAAAAAGCGCAGGTCGCTGAAACGCCAGTCGCCCACAGGGCGGATTAATTTTGAGGGGAGATGCCATGACGGAAGAGTCCACCCGCTCATATGGCCGCACGGCCTCGGAGATGCGCCCGGTCACGCTCACGCCCGGCGTCATGAAGAACGCCGACGGGTCGTGCCTCGCGGAGTTCGGCGACACGCGCGTGCTTTGCTCGGCGACGGTGGAGGAGAGCGTGCCCAACTGGCGCAAGGGGTCACATGCGGGCTGGGTCACCGCGGAGTACGCGATGCTGCCGGCCTCGACCAACCGGCGCACGCCGCGCGAGTATCGCGGTCGCAAGGGCCGATCCATGGAGATCGAGCGCCTCATCGGGCGGAGCCTGCGCGCGGTCACGCGCCTCGACCGCCTGGGGGAGATCACGATCACGCTGGACTGCGACGTCATCCAGGCGGACGGCGGCACCCGCACCGCGTCGATCACCGGCGCGTGGGTGGCGCTTCACCAGGCGCTGCTCGGGCTCGTGGAGGCCGGGAAGCTTCCGCGCCTGCCCCTTACGGGTCGCGTCGCCGCCGTCTCCGCGGGCGTGGTGGACGGCATCGCCCTGCTCGACCTCGACTACCCCGAGGACTCCCATGCTGAGGTTGACCTTAACCTCGTGGGTACCGCCGCCGGGGATATTGTCGAGGTGCAGGGCACCGGCGAGCGCGCCTGCTTCGACCGCGCGCAGCTGGACGCGCTCTTGGACCTCGGCCAGGATGGCATCGCCCGCCTCACCGACCTTCAGGCCCAGGTGACCGGCTTCAGTCTGTAGGTGGGCGCGGGCCCGCCGACCAAAGTGCCTAAAAGGGGCCTGTCCCCTTTTAGGCAAGTTTTCTGACCAAAGGAGGAACGATGGCAGAGATCAGCATCGCCGAGCTGGACCCCGAGCGCACCGTGGTCGTGGCCACGGGCAACGCGCACAAGGTCGTCGAGATAGAGACCATCCTCGCGCCCGTGATGCCGGGCGTTCGCTTTGTCGCCCTCGGGGAGCTGGGCGACTTCCCCGACCCGGTGGAGGACGGGGACACGTTCTTCGACAACGCCCTCATCAAGGCGCGCGCGGCACAGAAGGAGACGGGCCTTCCCATGGCCGTGGCCGACGACTCCGGCCTCTGCGTGGACGCCCTGGACGGCGCCCCCGGGATCTTCTCCGCGCGCTGGGCCGGCGAGCATGGCAATGACGCCGCCAACAACGAGAAGCTCATGGCGCAGATGGCGGGCGTGCCCGACTCCGAGCGCGCCGCGCGCTTCCACTCCAGCGTTGTCCTGGTGCGCGGCGATGAGGTCCTGCGCGGGGATGGCGACTGCGAGGGCCTCGTTGGCCACGAGCCTCGCGGAGAGCACGGCTTCGGCTACGATCCGCTCTTCCTGCCCGCGGAGACGCCGGGCCGCACGATGGCCGAGCTCGCGCTGGACGAGAAGAACCTGATCTCGCATCGCTTCCACGCCCTTGAGGACCTCGCCGACAAGCTGTAGCACAGCCCGTCAGCTGCCCGCCCGCGGCGTTTTTGCGCCGCTCGCCCAAAAGGGTGGCGAAACACGTTAGAAATGAGGCACAATCGGTAACCGTCCGGGATGAGGAGTCCCGGTTCGTCGTGGACGGGCAGGGGCCTCGACGCGACGAGTCCTTCTCATAGCTTTTGGCGACCTCGCCCTGGTGGTCGCAGTCACATTGGCCGCGGCCGATGGGGCCGCACGGCGGGCGGGGAGCTTGCCGGTCTATGGAAGGGATGCGTTATGAGAATCGTTCGCGCCAAGGATTACGAGGACATGAGCCGCAAGGCCGCCGCCATCATCGCGGCCGAGGTCACCCTCAAGCCCGACTGCGTGCTCGGCCTTGCCACGGGCTCCACGCCCATCGGCACCTACCAGAACCTCGTTGCCGCCTATGAGGCCGGCGAGCTCGACTTCTCCGAGGTCAAGACCTACAACCTCGACGAGTACCGCGGCCTGCCCGGCGACCACGAGCAGAGCTATCGCTACTTCATGAACGTGAACCTCTTCGACCACGTGAACATCGACAAGGCCAACACCCACGTGCCCGACGGCCTGATGGAGGACTACGAGGCCGCCTGCGCCGAGTACGACGCCGCCGTCGCCGCCGCCGGCAACCAGGACCTCCAGCTCCTGGGCATCGGCAACAACGGCCACATCGGCTTCAACGAGCCCGGCGACGCCTTCGTCAAGGGCACCCACTGCGTGGACCTCACCGAGTCCACCATCCAGGCCAACAGCCGTCTCTTCGACAGCATCGACGACGTGCCGCGTCAGGCGTTCTCCATGGGCATCGGCACCATCATGGCCGCCAAGAGGATTCTCGTCGTGGCCAACGGCGACGCCAAGGCCCAGGCGGTGCACGACATGATCTATGGCCCGATCACGCCGTCCTGCCAGGCCTCCATCCTGCAGCTGCACCCCAACGTGGTGGTCGTGGCCGACGAGGCCGCGCTCGCCAAGTGCCCGGAGGCGTAGGCGCGCGTCGCGCATCTTGCGTCCGTCAAGGGGGGCGATTCCCGGCAGGGGATCGCCCCTTCGTCATGCGGGTCCTTCTCGCCCGATCCTTGTCCGAGCCGGCATGCTCGCGAGCGTGTTCCGGGAGTGCGGCCGCACTGGGCGTGAAAGGGACGCCGGTGCGGCCCGATGGGGACGATACGCCGGGAAGTGCCCGCCGCGACGCCGGAGACCGACCGCACTCGCGAGTGCGGTCAACGAGTGCGGCCCGGGGGCGAGCCCGCACGCGCGCCCGCGTGGCGTCGCGCGGCAGGGGCCCGTCCCTACCAGATCGTGAGCGGCCAGTCCTGCGCGGCGCAGCAGAGGCTGAGCCGCCCGTCGGGCGTGCGCGCCTCGGTGAAGGCGTCGTTCGCCGCCTCCGCGCCGACCGCCCCCGCGAGCGTGCGCATGCAGGCGCTCGGCCGGTTGTTCTCCTGCGAGAGGTGCATGGCCACGACGGTCTCGGTGTCCTCGCCCACAAGCGAGCCCAGGGCGTCGGCCGCCTGGGCGTTGGAGAGATGGCCGGTCCGCCCCGCCACGCGCGCCTTGAGATAGCCGGGGTACGGCCCCGTGGCGAGCATGCGCTCGTCGTGGTTGGACTCAAGGGCGAGGATGCGCACGCCCGCGAGCGCCGCAAGCGCCTCGGGGCCGAGCTCGCCGGTGTCAGTGCAGAACCCGAGCGCGTCGTCGCCGGTCGAGAACCGAAACCCCATCGGGTCCGCGACGTCGTGCGAGGTGGGGAAGGCCTGCACCCGCATGCCGGCCAGCTCGAAGGAGTCGGCGTGCCCCACGATGATGAAGGGCAGCGCGGAGAGGTACGGGCGGGCGGCGGCCGTGCCCGCGGTGGTCACGAGCTCGCCCTCGAAGTGATTGCAGAAGACGGTGAGCCCGCCCACGTGGTCGGAGTGCTCGTGGGTGAGCAGGACGGCGCGGACGTCGCCCATGTCCAGCCCGAGCTCCGCCGCCCGGGCGAGAAGCGCCCTGCGCGAGATGCCGCAGTCCACGAGGACGGACCCCTCGGGCCCCTCCACGACGGCGGCGTTTCCCTTGGATCCGCTGGCCAGGACGTGCAGGTGAATCTCGGGGGTCATGGGCGTCCTCTCGCTGTCGTACACTCTTCCCGTGCGGCGCCCTTCGGGCCGCACGTACTAGGGTAGCCGTTGGGAGGCAGCGCATGCCAAGTGTTTCTCGCCGATACGCCACGGGCCGCAACCGCTTTGCCCGGCCGAGCGGCCGGCCGGACGAGGAGCGGGCCGCCCCCGTGGTGCTCATGGTCTCGGGAGGGGCGGACTCGACGGCCCTGCTCGTGCTCGCCGCGACCTCCGCGCTCGACATCGAGGACGGCCGTGGCGCCGCCCGCATCGCCCGAGAGCGGCTGCACGTGCTCCACGTCAACCACGGCCTGCGCGGCCTGGACGCCAAGGAGGACGAGGAGTTCGTCCGGGACCTCGCCGCGCGCTTCGGCATCCCCTGCACGATCCGGCGCGTGGATGTGGCGGCGCTCGCCGCGTCAACGCCCGGCGGCAACGTGGAGAACGCCGGGCGCGAGGCGCGCTATGCGGAGGCGAGCCGCCTCGCGAACGAGCTCTCCTCCCGCTTCGGCACGCCGCGCTCGGCCGCGCGCATCGTGACGGCGCACACCGCGGACGACCGCGCTGAGACCTTCCTCATGAATGCCATCCGGGGCACGGGGGCGGCGGGCCTCTCGTCCATCCCGCGCCGCCGCAACCGCATCGTGCGCCCGCTGCTCGACCGAACGCACGCGGAGCTCTGTGACCTGCTGCGCATGCGCGGGATCGTCTGGCGCGAGGACAGCACCAACGAGGACACCCACTACCTGCGCGCCTTCGTGCGCCACGAGCTGCTGCCCATCGCCCGAGAGCGCAACCCGCGCGTGGTCGCGAGCCTGTCGACGACCTGCGACATCCTCTCCGAGGAGGACGCCTACCTCACCTCCGTCGCGGCGCGCGTCCTGCGCGAGCTCACGCGCCGCGAGGCCGAGGGGCTCGTCGTGCTCGACGCCGCGCGCCTCGCGGCGACCGAGGTCGCCATCGCGCGCCGGGTGGTCCGCCAGGCGATCCTCTCCGTCTGCCCGGATGCCCGCCTCGAGGCGCGGCACGTGGCCGCGGCGCTGGCGCGCGTCGCTGCGGGGGAGGGCTCGCTGACCGTGCCGATGGGCGCGGACGTGCGCGTTGAGCACGGGCTTCTCGCCATCCGGGCGCGCATCGCCCCGCCTGCGCCGGCCGCGGCGTGGCTCGAGGTGCCCGGCAGGCTGGAGTTCCCGGACGGGCGCGCGCTCACGGCGCGCGTGCTGCGCGTTCCCGAGGGGACGGACGCGGCGGCGCACGCCCGGGCGCACGGGCTCGAGTGGGAGGGGTCCTCCGTCCTGCTCGACGCCGTGGCGGCCGGCGTTGACCCGGCGCGTGGAGGGCGGCTCTGGGTCGACGTTCCCCATGCGGGCGAGGTGCTCTGCCCCCTGGGCATGCACGGACAGTCCAAGAAGCTCTCCGACCTGCTCGGCGAGGCTCGCATCCCCGTTGCGGAGCGCGCGCTTCTGCCCGTCGTGCACACCTCGCCTACGGGCTCGGTCGTGTGGGTGGCGGGCGTGCGCGCGGACGAGCGCGTGCGGTGCGGCGCGCAGACGAGATGGATGCTGGAGTTGACGCTCGTCGTGGGCGAGTAGCAGGCCGTGCGCTATTCTGGAACAATCGAGCCGCCGTGGGGCGTCGGGTGACGCCCGGAAAGGGGAGTGCCATGGAGTCGATGCATCCCGACGTTCAGGGGATTCTGCTCAGTGAGAAGGACATCCACGACGTCGTGAGCCGCATGGGCGCGGAGATCTCTCGCGACTATGCCGACAAGAACCCGCTGGTCGTGGCCGTTCTGCGGGGTGCCGTCGTCTTCATGGCAGACCTCATGCGCGCGATCGACTGCCCGATGGCCATCGACTTCATGGCGGTGTCGAGCTACGGCGAGGGCGCCAAGAGCTCGGGCGTCGTGCGCATCGTGAAGGACCTCGACACCAAGATCGAGGGGCGCAACGTCCTTATCGTCGAGGACATCCTCGACTCCGGCCTCACGCTCTCCTACCTCATGCGCATGCTCTCCAACCGCAACCCGGCCTCCATCGAGGTCGCGGCGTTCCTCGTGAAGGACGTGCCGGGCAACCGTCCCGCCGTCACCCCGCGCTACGTGGGCGCCCACGTGCCCGACGAGTTCATCGTGGGCTATGGCCTCGACTTCGCGGAGCGCTACCGCAACCTGCCCTACATCGGCATCCTCAAGCCCGAGGTCTACCAGAAGTAAGACGCCCGGCCCGCGGCCGGTGGGCGAGAGGCCCGTCACGCATCGTAAGGAGTACCGTGTCCCAGCAGAACAAGCCCGACCTTCCGACCCCGCCGGGAATGCCCGGCCCCGAGCACCGTCGCTCGATCGTCATCTCAACGGCCATCGTCGCCGCCATCGTGCTCTACCTGGTCTTCTCCATGGGCGGCGCCCTCACCCCGGGAGGCAAGGGCCCCGACACGCTTGCGACCAACGAGTTCGTGACCGCGGTCAAGGACGGGCGCGTGCGCGATGCCACGTACAAGACCTCGGACGGCAGCGTCTCCGGCACCTACTGGCATGACGAGAAGGACGCGGAGGCCGACAACGAGGGCGCCCTCGTGCGCTATACGAGCGTCTACGTGGGGACCGACTCGCTTGCCGAGCTCATGGCCGCGCATCCCGACGTCACCTACAAGATCGACACCTCGGACTCGGCGATGCTCGAGACGATCCTGCTCTCCGTGGTGCCCACGCTTCTTCTGGTGGGCGTGTTCGTGTTCTACATGAACCGGATGTCCGGCCAGCAGGACAAGACGATGTCGTTCGCCAAGACCAAGGCCAAGACGGCCGAGAGCGAGCGACCCAAGGTGAAGTTCTCGGACGTCGCGGGCATCGACGAGGCCGTGGAGGAGCTCCAGGAGGTCCGCGACTTCCTCTCCGACCCCGATCGCTACCACAGCATGGGCGCCCGCATCCCGCGTGGCGTGCTGCTCGTGGGCCCTCCGGGCACGGGCAAGACGCTCCTGGCCAAGGCCGTGGCCGGCGAGGCGGGCGTCCCGTTCTTCTCGATCTCCGGCTCCGACTTCGTGGAGATGTTCGTGGGTGTGGGCGCCTCGCGCGTGCGCGACCTCTTCAAGCAGGCCAAGGAGGCCGCTCCCTGCATTGTCTTCATCGACGAGATCGACGCGGTTGGACGCCAGCGCGGCGCGGGGCTCGGCGGCGGTCACGACGAGCGCGAGCAGACCCTGAACCAGCTGCTCGTCGAGATGGACGGCTTTGAGGACAACTCCTCGGTCATCCTCATCGCGGCCACCAACCGCCCCGACATCCTCGACCCGGCGCTCCTGCGCCCCGGCCGCTTTGACCGGCGCGTGACCGTGGACCGTCCCGACGTGCGCGGCCGCGAGCAGATCCTGCGCGTCCATGCCGAGGGCAAGCCCTTCGCCGACGACGTGGACTTCGAGCGGCTCTCCAAGATCACGCCCGGCTTCACGGGCGCGGACCTCGCCAACCTCATGAACGAGTCGGCCCTTCTCGCCGCGCGTCGCCACAAGGAGACGATCGGCCCGGGCGAGGTCGAGGAGGCCATGGAGCGCGTCATGGCCGGACCGGAGCGCAAGAGCCGCGTCATCACGGAGCGCGAGCGCCGCGTGATCGCCTATCACGAGTCCGGGCATGCCCTCGTGGGGCACGTGCTCGAGAACTCCGACCCCATCCACAAGATCAGCATCGTGAGCCGCGGCCAGGCGCTCGGCTATACGATGCAGGTCCCCGAGGAGGACCACTTCCTCGAGACGCGCGACGGCATGCTCGACCAGATCGCCGTCCTTCTCGCCGGGCGCACCGCCGAGGAGCTCTTCTGCGATGACATCACCACGGGCGCGAGCAACGACCTCGAGCACGCCACCAAGCTCGCGCGCACGATGGTCACGCGCTACGGCATGAGCGAGGAGCTGGGCGCGCAGGTCTTTGGCGAGGCGCAGCATGAGGTCTTCCTGGGCCGCGACTACGCCAACCACCAGGATTACTCCGCCGAGACCGCCAAGCGCATCGACGACGAGGTCGAGCGCATCATGCGCGAGGGTCACGGGCGTGCCCGCGCGGTCCTGGACGAGCGCCGGGGACAGATGGACACGATGGCGCGCGTGCTCCTGGAGCGCGAGACCGTCGAGGGCGAGGCCGTGGACGCCCTGCTCGAGGACCGCTGGGACGAGTACGCCTCCGGCGACGGGACTGCCGAGAAGGACGGGGCAGACGCGTAGGTCCTCGCGTATAAAAGTGATAGGTGCTGCCGGTTATGGAGTTCTTCTGAACCAATAACCGGCAGTTTCTGTATCTACGGCTAAAAAACGATAGAAGGTACTACCAAAATGACTGACAGCCGACAGAACACCGCTCGTCAGATGGCGGAACGCTTCCGGGAAGAGAGGGGGTACGTTCAAATAATGCGCAGGTAGATTGGGGTAGCTAGAGGGTCTTCGCGTCAGCTTGATGCTACGTTCTGGAAAGAAAACGGGGATGTTTTGGAGGTGCCCCCGACGGGACGTGGAGGAGGTGTCGCGGTTGGCCAGGCAGCTGTCCCAGAGCGTGCGCATCAAGATCAACGAGACCGATCGCGACGTCCTTCGCGCGATGGGCCTCAGGGCGGGAGGCCCCAACGTGAAGGTCACCGTCCCCAACCGCGAGTTCGCCGACGGCATCAGCAAGTCCGCTCAGGCAGTCCGCCGCTCCTGTCAGAAGCTCGAGAGGATGGGGCTCATCAGAAGCTGGCGGACCAAGCGCGCGGACGGGAGCTTCGACGCCAACAGGTACGAGGTCACGCTGGTGGGCTGGGCGGTGCTCAAGGGCGCGCCGGAGCAGGATAAATCCTGATAACGGCTCGCCGCGGAGCGTCCGTGTGGTCCTTCTCGCGACTACAATGAGCCGCAGCAACGTGCGAGCGGTGGTGCCGCGAGAGGAGAGAAGCATGTCACTTAACGAGAAGAGCGTCGCCTACGGCGCGCAGAAGTCCTCCATTCGAGAGATCTCCGCCTATGCGGGGGAGCGCAAGGCCCAGATCGGGGCCGAGAACGTCTTCGACTTCTCGCTTGGCAACCCGTCGATTCCCGCCCCCGACGCCGTGCGCGCCTCCATCGAGAAGAGCCTCACGCTGCCTGCCACGCAGCTCCACGGCTACACGCCGGCGAGCGGCCTTCCCGCCGCGCGCGAGGCCGTGGCCGCGAGCCTCTGCCGCCGCTTCGGCGAGGGGACGGCGTCTGCCGGGGACCTCTACCTCACCTGCGGCGCGGCCGCGTCGCTCTCCATCTCGTTCCACTCAATCGTCAACCCGGGCGACGAGGTCATCGTGATCGCGCCGTACTTCCCCGAGTACCGCGTCTGGATCGAGACCTCGGGCGCCACGTGCGTGGAGGTGCTCGCGGACCCCGCCACGTTCCAGATCGACACCGCCGCCGTGGCTGCCGCCATCACGGAGCGCACCAAGGCCGTGGTCATCAACTCGCCCAACAACCCGGTGGGATCGGTGTACTCCCGCGACAACCTCGAGGCGCTCGCGGACGTGCTGCACGAGGCTGAGAAGCGCCTCGGCACGACCATCTACCTCGTGGCCGACGAGCCCTACCGCGAGATCACCTACGGCGCCGAGGTGCCCTGGGTGCCGGGCGTCTACGACCGCACCATCGTGTGCTACTCCTACTCCAAGAGCCTGTCGCTCCCGGGCGAGCGCATCGGCTGGGTACTGGTGCCGCCGACCAACCCCGAGCACGACGAGCTGATCTTCGCCGTGGCCGGGGCCGGCCGCAAGCTGGGCTTTGTCTGCGCGCCGGCGCTCTTCCAGCGCGTGCTCATGGACTGCGTGGACTGCCCGAGCGACGTCGAGGCCTACGCCGAGAACCGCCGCGCCCTCACCGAGGGGCTCTCCGCGCTGGGCTACGAGTTCATCGAGCCCGAGGGCGCGTTCTACCTGTGGGTCAAGGCGCTGGAGCCGGATGCGGGCGCGTTCTTTGAGCGCGCCAAGGCCCTTGAGCTGCTGCCCGTCCCGTCTGACTCCTTCGGATGCCCGGGCTGGGTCCGCGTGGGCTACTGTGTGAGCCACGAGACCATCGTCAACTCCATGCCCGCCTGGGCCGCCCTCGCCGCCAGCTACCGATGAGTCAAAAGGGACAGGCACTTTTGACCCATTTTGAGGAGAGCCATGCTGCAGAATCGCTGTGACGTCCACACGCACACGCTCTACTCGCGCCACGCCTACTCCACGGTGCGCGAGAACGTGCTCGCCGCCCGCGAGGCGGGCCTCGAGCTTCTGGGCGTGACGGACCACTTCTCCGACATGCTCTTCCCCAACACCGACCTCACGCGCGGGAGCCTTCGCGACTACCAGCACTTCATCAATATGCGGGTCTGGCCGCGTACGTGGGAAGGCATCCGCCTCCTGCATGGCGCGGAGGCGGACATCCGAACGCTTGACGGGCGCCTCTTCGGCCAGGGCATCGAGGTTGCCGAGGACATCACCGGGCGCTCGCTGAGCGCCGCCGCTACGCTCTACGACCGGGTCGTTGCTGGCTGCGACTACGTGATCGCGAGCGTCCACTACAAGGAATTTGCCGCAGGGGCCTCGCTCGCGCGGACCACGCAGATGTATCTCGGGGCCCTCGCCCAGCCCAAGGTGCTCGTGCTCGGCCACACAGGCCGCGCCGGCGTGCCCTTTGACGTCGACGAGGTGGTGGGGGAGGCCGCGCGCCGGCACAAGCTCATAGAGATCAACGAGCACAGCCTCGAGATCAGCCGTCGTGACGGCCGCACCTGGACGAGCTGCAGCAAGATCGCCGAGAAGTGCGCCGAGCTTGGGTGTCAGGTCGTGGTCAATACGGATGCGCACATCTGCCCGTCGATCGGCCGTACGCCCAACGCGCTCGAGATGCTCGAGCGGATTCACTTCCCGCAGGAACTTATCGCCACGCGCTCGGCAGAGGCGTTCCTCTCGGCGATGGCGACTGCCGGTCTTGAGGCGCCGAGCTTCTAGTCCGGGCTCCTGCGCCGATTGTCGGTGATTTTTCGCCAAGGTGCCAAGTATCACCAAGTTAGTGTCATTTTTCTACCGGCACATTCGCAGCGGGAATTTGTCTATTACTTCGGGTATCTTTCAAAAAGCACCGACAATCGAAAGTCACGGGGCACGCCCGCCCCGCGCCGAAAGGAATGCCATGTCTCGCGAGCTGCGCCTCGTCTCCTGGAACGTCAACGGCCTGCGCGCCGTCATGAAGAAGGATCCCAGCTTCACCGACGTGGTCGAGGCCGTGGATGCCGACGTCTTTGCCATCCAGGAGACCAAGCTGCAGGAGGGCCAGATTGCCCTTGACCTGCCCGGCTACTACCAGACCTGGAGTTATGCCGAGCGCAAGGGCTACTCCGGCACCGCCGTCTTCAGCCGCGAGGAGCCGCTGCGAGTGATCAACCACATCGGCGCCCCCGCCGCAGACGACGAGGGTCGCGTCTGCGCCCTGGAGTTCCCGAGCTATTGGTTCGTGGACGTCTACACGCCCAACGCCCAGAACGAGCTGGCGCGCATCGACACGCGCCTGGCGTGGGATGCGGCCTACCGCGAGTTCCTGTGCGGGCTGGCCGCCAAGAAGCCCGTGGTGACCTGCGGCGACTTCAACGTGGCCCACAACGAGATCGACCTCAAGAACCCCGGCCCCAACCGTGGCAACGCCGGCTTCTCCGATGAGGAGCGCGAGAGCTTCACCCGCCTGCTCGACGCCGGCTTCACCGACACCTTCCGCGCGCGCCACCCCGACCTCGCCGGCGCCTACAGCTGGTGGAGCTACCGCTTCAACGCGCGCAAGAACAACGCAGGCTGGCGCATCGACTACTTCCTCGTGTCCAACGACATCGCCGACCGCGTGACCGGGGTTTCGATCCTCTCCGAGGTCTATGGCTCCGACCACTGCCCGGTGGAGCTGACCATCAGCCTCTAGCGGGGGAGGCGCGGGGACGCGTTCTTCTCGCCGCGCCGGGCGTGCCGAGCGGCATGCTCGGCGATGCGCTTCCGACCCTGCGCGCTTCTCCGTCCCATCTCGAGCATGCCTCCGCTCACGGTTGCGCCGAGCATGCCCCGGCGCACGCTTTTGGCCAAAAATCGAGAAGAACCGTGCACAGAGGCATGCTCGGCGCGGCTGTGCGCGGAGGCATGCTCGAGGCGGGGGAAGTCGGGGCCTGAAGGCGGGGCGGGTTCCTAGCCCAGGGTGATGTAGCCGGTTCCGGCGTCGGGGTCCTCCGGGCGCGGGCCGGCGTCAGGCGCGCCAAAGAGGAACGTGCGCCAGAGCGGCAGGTCGCGCAGGCCCTGTTCGTGCGCCGCCTCATAGGAGGCCGTCAGCTTGCGCGTGCTCACGGTCCCGCTCTCGACGGTCATCTCGTCGGGATAGACCACGTAGGCACGACCCTCGGCGGCGAGGCGCTCCACGTGCTCGATGGCGACGTTGTAGCGCTCCCAGCGAGAGAGAAGGGCCTTGCGCAGGTAGGGGTGATCCTTGGCGACGCGGGCGTAGATCCGGGCCTCGCGGTCCGTCGGGGGCTGCTTGCGGTAGCCGCGCGGGCGCGTTGCCACGAAGAAGAACCGCTCGAACCCGTCATCCTCCGCCATGCAGAGCGGGATGCCCGCGCCCGTTCCCAGGCCGCCGTCGTAGTAGGTCACGTCGTCGATGGGGAGGGGCTGCATCGCACCCGGGAGGGTGGAGCTTGCGCGCACGATGTTGACCATGCGCGCGGGGTCCGTCATGTCCTCGCGGCCAAAGCGAACGGTGCGGCCGGAGTCGCGCTCGAAGGCCTGGATGCAGACTCGGGCGGGGTTGGCCGAGAACGTCTCCCAGTCAAAGGGGAGCGCACCCGAGGTGAGGGCGCCCTCATAGAGCGCGTCGGCGTCGAAGTACCCCTTTCCGCGCAGGACGGAGCGCAGGCCCACGGCAGACTTCGCGGGGCCGTCCACGATGAACGACTTCCTCACGCGCGTGCGGTCGCGCGAGACGTAGTTGATCGTGTTGCTCGCCCCGGCCGAGAGGCCGCAGACGTAGTCAAAGTGGATTCCCTGCTCCAGCAAGACGTTGGCGATTCCGGCAGAGAAGCTGCCTCGATACCCGCCGCCCTCGAACACGAGGGCGCAGTCGAAGACGTTGTTGGTGAGCGTGTTCACGGTGCCTCCTTCGCGTAATTCGACGCTCCGGCGCGCAATACCCTGTTATATGCCCCAAACCTTGCCAGGGGATTCCCCGTCGACGGTTTCTCCATGACGTTGGGGTGCCTGCGCGGCGGCGCCGTTCGCGCTACCATGGCGAGAAGAACGACGAGGGGAGAGGAACATGGCGCAGACCATCACCGATCCGACCCAGGCTGCCACGGAGCTTGCGGAGCGCTTCTCATGTGCGCGCCGCGCCGTGTTCTTCGGGGGCGCGGGCGTCTCGACGGCGAGCGGCATCCCCGACTTCCGCAGCGCGGACGGGCTCTACCACCAGCACTTTGCCTATCCTCCGGAGGAGATGCTCAGCCATGGGTTCTTCGTCTCCCACACGGAGGAGTTCTACGACTTCTATCGCGAGCGCATGATCTGTCTCGACGCGCGCCCCAACCAGGCCCACCGGAGGCTCGCCGAGCTCGAGCGCGACGGGCACCTCGCCGCGGTGGTGACGCAGAACATCGACGGGCTTCACCAGGCGGCGGGCTCGCGCGTGGTTCACGAGCTCCACGGCTCCACGCACCGCAACGTCTGCACGCGCTGCGGCGAGACCTACGCCGCCGAGTGGGTCATGGCGACTGACGGCGTGCCGCGATGCGAGAAGTGCGGAGGCCTTGTGAAGCCCGACGTCGTCCTCTACGGGGAGCAGCTCGACGAGCACGTCCTTCTCGCCAGCGTGCGCGCGATATCCGAGGCGGACCTGCTCGTCATCGGGGGGACGTCGCTCGTGGTGTACCCCGCGGCGGGGCTGGTCAACTACTTCCAGGGGGAGGATCTCGTGATCGTCAACCGGGACCGCACCCCGCAGGATGACGTCGCCGACCTCGTCTGCGCCTGCGACATCGCGGCCGCCTTCGACTTCTAGCCGCGCAAAGGGGGCGCGTGCCACTGGCGTCGGGCTTATTTGGCGTGCCACCGGCGTCAGGTTTATTTGGCACACGTTACCCGCGTGCCAAATAAACCTGACGCCGGTGGCACGCCAAATAAGCCTGACGCCGGTGGCGCGGCGGCATGCCGGCCGGGGCGGGTACAATGGTCGAATACGCTCGGACCGAGGAGGATGACCATGCTTCGAGAGAACCACACCACCTGGCGCTGCGGCGCGCATGAGATCTCGCTCGCGCGCCCGCGCATCATGGGCGTCCTCAACGTCACGCCGGACTCCTTCTCGGACGGCGGGGAGAACCTCGACCCCAAGGCCGCCGTCGCGCGCGGCCTTGAGATGCTCGACGAGGGCGCGGACATCATCGACGTGGGCGGCGAGTCGACGCGGCCCGGGCACACCCCCGTCCCCTCGAAGGAGGAGGCGGAGCGGATCGTCCCGGTGGTGCGCGCGCTCGTCGCGGAGGGGGCCGTCGTCTCCGTGGACACGCGTCACGCCGACGTCGCCCGCATGTGCGTCCGCCTGGGCGCCGCCATCGTGAACGACGTGACGGGCTTCACCGACCCCGAGATGGTGCAGGTCGCGGCAGACACGGACTGCGGGTGCATCGTGATGCACTGGAGCAAGGACTCGCTCGCCGCCCGACCGCCGCGGCGCCAGGTCCTTCTCGACGAGTCGCGCCCCACGGGGTCTGCCGCCCAGCGCCCCGTCACCTCCCAGCGCCGCTTCACGCTGCCCGAGGAGGCCCCCATCATGCGCAAGGTCATGGGCTTTCTTGGGGACCAGGCGCGCACGCTCATGCGCGCCGGCGTCGCGCGCGAGCGGATCTGCGTGGACCCGGGCCCGGGCTTTGACAAGATGGCGGACGAGGACGTGGTCATCCAGCGCGCCACCCGCTCGATGGTCTCGATGGGCTATCCCGTGGTCACGGCGGTCTCGCGCAAGCGCTTCGTCGGGGCGGTCTCCGGCGTGGCCGATGCCGCGGAGCGCGACTTTGCCACGGCGGGCATCTGCATCTCCGCGCTCGAGAACGGCGCCCGCATCCTGCGCGTCCATGACGTGGCGGGGGTCTCCCAGGCGGTGAACGCCTACTGGGCCGTGTCCCACAAGGACGCGCGCCAGGGGTTTGTGAGCCTCGGCTCCAACGTGGGCAACCGCGTGGCCAACCTCGCGCGGGCCACGCAGCTCATCGACGAGATCCCCCTCACCTGCGTGGTCAACGTGAGCCACGCGTACGAGACCGAGCCCGCCTACGGTATCGCCACTCCCGTGGCCAACGCCGTGGCGGAGATCCGCACGGAGCTCCACCCGCTCGTCCTCATGGGCAAGCTGCTCGAGGTGGAAAACGAGCTCGGCCGCATCCGCGCGGACGCCGCCACGCGCGACCCCAAGAAGCCCGGGACGGGCCCGCGCACCATCGACTGCGACCTCATGTGGGTCGAGGGCGAGCGCCACGCCGGGTCCCGGCTCACCCTGCCGCACCCCCGCCTCGGCGAGCGCGACTACGTCATCGTCCCCATGGAGGACCTCATGCATGACCCGGTGCGCTTCCTCACGCACGGCGGCGTGGAGGTGCTCCCCCGCGAGCAGCGTGTGGGCCTCGTGACCGCCGACCTCGGGGAGGTCGCATGGGAGTAGCCTCGCTCACGCTGCGCCCCGCGGTGCCGATGGGGCACGTGACCGGCGTGCCGTTCGTGGCGGCCCTCGGCGTGGCGGGCGCGCTCGGCGCGCGCGTTTCCTGGCCGCATGAGGTGGTGGGCGCGGACGAGGAGCCAATCGCGTCCGTCCGGGCCCGTGCCGGCTACGATGACGAGGGCATCTACGTAAGCTGCGACATCGTGCCGCGGGGCGAGAAGGGCCTCGATGCCGACGCGCTCTCCTGCGCCGCCCGCGAGGCGGTGGACGCATGGGCGGCATCCGTCGCCGCGGGCCGCGCCGCCGCGGGCCCGCTCGCGCCCGTGCTCTCCGACTACTTCGACGCCCTCGCCTCCATGGGGGAGGCCGTGGAGGTCCTGCGCGCGGGACGAGCCGTTGCCGAGGGCACGCTCGTGGCCGTGGACGTGTGGGGTCGGGCCACGGTGCGCCTCGCGGACGGCCGGGAGCTCGAGCTCGCCCCCGAGCAGGCGGAGCTTCGTCGCATCGCGTAGGGAGACGCCGCGCTAGCCGCGCGCCCGCTCCCAGAGCCAGATCTCGCGGATGCCGCGCAGGGTGAGGTCGGGGTCCACGGCGTCGAAGAGGTCCGTCGCCTGGGCGACGGTCCCGGCGAGGCCGCCCGTGCCCACGACCGTGGCGTCAGGGGCGCCCAGCTCGGCGCGGATGCGCGCCACGAGCCCCTCGGCCTGCGCCGCGGCGCCGACGACGAGGCCCGACTGCAGGGCCGACTCGGTGGAGTCGCCGAGCGTCCGGGCGGGAGCCTCAATGGGCACGCTCGCGAGCCGCGCCGCGCGCGAGAAGAGCGCGTTCGCGGAGAGCATGAGCCCCGGCGAGATGGCGCCGCCGCGGTAGCGCCCCCGCTGGTCCACGACGTCGATGTTCGTTGCCGTCCCAAAGTCCACCACGATGACCGGCGAGCCGTAGGTGCTTCTCGCCGCGATGGCGTTGGCGATGCGGTCGGCCCCGACCTGGCGCGGGTCGGGCATGGCGACCTCCATCCCGTAGCCCTCGCTCGCGCGGACGACGAGCGGGGCCTTGCCGAGATGCGCCGTGAGGCAGCGCTTCCACGCGCGCTCGAGCGCGGGGACCACCGAGGCCACGCCCGCCTCGCTCGCGTCGTCGAGCGCGAGGCCATCCTTCGCGAAGAAGGAGAGGAGCCGAGCGTGAAGCATGTCGGCCGTGTCGCTCGCGTCCGTGGACATGCGCCACCCGCGCGCAAGGGAGCCGTCCTCCCGGAAGAGCCCCAGCGTGGTCTGCGTGTTTCCGACGTCGATGGCAAGGAACATACGTGCCTCCCCGTGGCCTGCCGCCCGCGGCGGCGCGTTCTTCTCGCCTCATCTTACGCGGAAATCTCCACATATGCGCTACGGGGTTTCTGATATAGTCATACGGCTATTGTGTCTTGGTCGGAACCAAGACGAACCCCTGCTCTGGTCGGAAACCAGGGCCGAAGAAGAGGAGTCCTGCCATGAAGCAAGGTATCCACCCCGACTACGTGGAGTGCACGGTCCGCTGCACCTGCGGCAACACCTGGACGACCCGCTCCACCAAGAAGGAGATCGTCGTCGACCTCTGCGACAAGTGCCACCCGTTCTACACCGGCACCCAGAAGCTCGTCGACACCGGCGGCCGCGTCCAGCGCTTCGCCGACAAGTTCGGTGGCGCCGCTGCCGCGCAGCTGAAGAAGGCCCAGGAGGCCAAGGCCGCCAAGGCCGCCAAGGCCGCCGAGGAGGCCGCCGCCAAGAAGGCCGCCAAGGAGGCCAAGGCCGCCGAGAAGGCCAAGCGTGCCGCCGAGTACGCCAAGAAGGCCGAGGCCGAGGCCGCCAAGGCCGCTGCCGCCGCCCCCGCCGAGGAGGCCGCTGCCGAGCCCGAGGCCACCGAGGCCGAGTAGCCCCAGGCATCATGGCATGAGAGGGCGCCCCGCGGAATCGCTCCGCGGGGCGCCCTTCTGTGTGCGCGGCCAGCATGCGCCCGGGGCAACCCGGCGCGAGGGCCAGCGGGCCGTTCTCGCCGTGCGATCGCCCGGGGCGCCCTTTTGCGTGCGAGGCTCACTTCCGCAGCGAGAACACGTCCGTGTACGTGAGGGTCTCGTCGTAGGGGATGAACAGGAACGAGCCCGTGTGCGCGAAGCTCGTCGTGACCTCGGCGGTCGCGGCCGTCGGGTCGTCGGGGCTCCCCAGCCGCAGCGTGAGCGAGACCACGCCGTCCACGTCCTCGGGAAGCGTCGCCTCGAGGACGAGCGTCCCGTCCTCGTCGTCAACGAGGGTGGCCGTGAACGGGACCTCCTGGAACAGGGCGTCGCCGTCGCAGCCCTGGGCGTCCTGGGCGGGGTGGGCATGGTAGTGGGCGACGCCCGCGACGGAGCCCGAGACCTGCGTGACGCCGCCCTCCGTCCACGTCTGGTCAACGTTGATGACAAGGCCCGCCGCCCGCGCGGCAAGGCACTTGGTGCCGTCGGTCTCCTGGCGCGAGAAGGTGCCCGACCACGTCCCCACCAAGGGCTCCAGGCTGCGCGTCCGGCCGTCCTCGGACACCCGCACCCCCTCGATCTCCCACTGCCCGGTCGACGAGCGGAAGGAGAACGTCACGGTCAGGCGGCACTCGTACGACTCGAAGATCCCCGCGCGAACGCACACGAGGTCCAGGACGTCGGTGCCCTCCTCGGGGTCGAACTCCTCGCGCTCGACGGTCAGCTCGGCGCCCTCGTAGAGCTCCTCGAGGCTCGCCCCGCCCCCGTCGCCGCCGAGCTGCTGGTCGGCGCGCTCGAGCACGGTCGCCATGTTCACGGCGAGTCGCTCCCGGCTGATGCCGTTGACCGGCGCCCATGACACGCGGACGTCCTCGGGCTCCCCCGCGGCGACCCACTCGCCGTCCCGGAGCGCGTAGCCCAGCGTGGCCGACTTCTCGGCGCGCACGGCGTTCGAGCCCTCGTAGGTGACGAGCACCTCCGCTCGCGCCACGCCGTCCTCGGACGGGGCGATCGAGCGGACCTCGACGTCCCGCGCAACAAGGATGTCATCGATGCCAAAGGCGCCCGGCGCATACTCGGGCGTCGTCAGGCGCGTGCGCGCGTCCTCGGCGACGAGCTCCTCCGAGGGGGCCTCAGGGGGTCGGAGCGCCAGCGCGACGCCCACGGCGAGAAGAACGAGGACGGCCACCGCCGCCACCACGGCCGCGACGCGATGGGCGCGCAGCGCGTCGCGGACCGCCTGCGCCCTGCCGTGCAGGTAGCGCCCCATCGTCCCCGCCACGTCGCGCAGCGCGGGGTCGTCGGCGCCCGCATCGGGGCCGGCCGGCGTGGGGGCGACGGGCGGGCGCCGCTCGGTGTCATCCGCCGGGCGTCCGCCGAGCGTCGCGGTTCTGCCCGCGACGGTGGCGTCGGCATCGCTCGCGTCAGGGGCGTCGTCCGTCACCCTGGCCGGCGCGGGCGTCGCCTCAAGCAGCCCGTCTTCGGCCGCCTCGCGCGCCTCGCGCCCGTCCTTCTCGCTCTCGTCAGCTGCCGACATGCGTTTCTCCTTTGGTTGCACTGGGCTCTAGTGTCTCATACCGGCGGCTCGGGGTATGATAAGACGGTTAAAGACACGTGCGGGGGAGGGCCTGTGTACGCGAGATTCGACATGCTCTAGCGGCTGGGAAGGGGGAGACCCCCCATCGCGCATGCCAAGACACCAAGCCCCCACGAGGAGAAGAAATGCGAGACAAGCTCACCAAGATCATCCAGGCCTACGAGGAGCTCGAGCAGAAGCTCATGGACCCGGCCGTGGTCTCCGACCCCAAGGAGTACGCGCGCCTGGCCAAGGAGCACGCGAGCCAGGCCGAGCTCGTGGCCCGCGCCCGCGAGTACCTCGGCGCGCTCGACGACATCGAGGCCGCCAAGGAGATGCTCCACGAGGCCGATGCCGACGAGAAGGCCATGCTCCAGGAGGACATCTCCGCCAACGAGGCCAAGCTCCCCGAGCTCGAGGACGAGATCAAGTTCCTGCTCATCCCGGCCGACCCCAACGACGAGAAGGACACGATCGTGGAGATTCGCGGCGGCGTGGGCGGCGACGAGGCCGCCATCTTCGCCGGAGACCTCTTCAAGATGTACCAGCGCTTCTGCGAGAGCCGCGGGTGGAAGATCCAGATCCTCTCGTCCAGCCCGAGCGAGGCCGGCGGCTTCAAGACCATCGAGTTCAAGGTCACGGGCGAGAAGGTCTACTCCGTCATGAAGTACGAGTCCGGCGTCCACCGCGTCCAGCGCGTGCCCAAGACCGAGAGCCAGGGTCGCATCCAGACCTCCACGGCCACCGTTGCGGTGCTGCCCGAGGCCGACGAGATCGACATCCAGATCGATCAGTCCGACCTGCGCATCGACACCTACTGCGCGTCCGGCCCCGGCGGCCAGTGCGTCAACACCACCTACTCGGCGGTGCGCATCACCCACCTGCCCACCAACACCGTGGTGCAGTCCCAGGACCAGCGCTCGCAGATTCAGAACCGCGAGGTCTGCATGCAGATGCTGCGCGCCCGCCTCTACGAGATGGAGCTGGAGAAGCAGCAGGCCGAGCAGGGCGCCGCGCGTCTCTCGCAGATCGGCCACGGCAACCGCTCCGAGAAGATCCGCACCTACAACCAGCCGCAGGACCGCGTGACCGACCACCGCATCGGCTTCAACAGCACCTACAACGGCGTCCTTCTCGGCGACGCGCTGTCGGGCGTCATCGAGGCGCTCGCCGCTGCCGAGCGCGCGGAGAAGCTCGCCCAGGCGGTCTGATCTCAGTCGGGTACGCCCGGACGCCCCGCGGCCCTGATGGGCGGCGGGGCGTCCTGCCATCGGGTGCGGCACCGCTCTGACCGCACATGGAGCAAGGGGGGGACCGTGCGCATCGTCGTGGCGTCCGACTCGTTCAAGGGCACGCTCTCGTCCGTCAGGATCGCCCGCCTCGTCGCCGAGGAGGCCCCGGGCGTCATCCCGGGGGCCGAGGTGGTCGCCGTCCCCATGGCGGACGGCGGGGAGGGCACGTCCGAGGTGCTCGCCTCCGCCTGCGGGGGCAGGCTCCGGGAGGTCGACGCGCTCGATCCCCTCGGGCGGCCCGTGCGCGCATCGTATGCCCTGCTCGGATCGGGCAGGGCCGTCGTGGAGGTCGCTGCGGCGTCGGGCCTTCCGCTGCTCGCCCCCGAGGAGCGCCGCGCCGGGCGGACCACGAGCTTCGGGACGGGCCAGCTCATCCTCGACGCCCTTGACCAGGGGTGCCGCAGCATCACGCTCGCCCTCGGCGGAAGCGCCACCAACGACTGCGGAACGGGGGTCCTGCGCGCCCTGGGCGCCCGCTTTCTTGACGTCGCGGGCGATGAGCTCCAGGGGACGGGCGACGAGCTGGGGAGCATCTCCCGCATCGACCTCTCGGGTCTGGACGAGCGCGTAGGCCAGACGGAGTTTCGCGTCATGTGCGACGTCGACAACCCCCTGACGGGGCCGGACGGGGCCACCGCGGTGTACGGGCCCCAGAAGGGCGCGAGCCCGGAGGACGTCGCCCGGATCGACGCGGGCATGCGTCGCTTTGCCGCGGCCATCAGAGACCAGCTCGGAATCGACGTCGAGGGCATTCCCGGCAGCGGCGCGGCGGGTGGCATCGGGGCGTGCTGCGTGGCGTTTTTCGGCGCGGCGCTCGTCCCCGGCGTCGAGCAGGTGGCCTCGCTCGTCGGGCTTGGGGACAGGCTCGCCACGGCCGACCTCTGCATCACGGGTGAGGGGCGGCTCGACGCGCAGAGCATCCGCGGCAAGGTGGTCGCCGGGGTCGCCCGAGCGTGCGCCCGCGCGGGGGTCCCGTGCGTCGCCATCACGGGCGCTCTCGACCTCGAGGCCCCTGAGCTGCCCGGGCTTGCGGCGGTCGTTCCCACAGCGGTCGATCCCGATCTGGGGCTCGCGCACGCGCTCGAGCATGCGGAGGAGCTCTATCGGCTGGCGGTTCGCCGGGCGCTCGCCCTCGTCTCCCTCGGGGCGTCTCTCGGGGCCTGATGGGCTCCGACCTGTCGCCTCGGCCCCGCGCGGCGCTTGTGCGGGGCCGAGGCGACACCTCGCCCGGTCCGTCCGTCGCGAAGCCCCCGCACGGCGGCTGCGCGGGGCCGAGGCGACATCTCGCCCGCCCCGTCCGTCGTGAAACCCCCGCACAGAGGCTGCGCGGAGCCAATGCGACACTTTCTGGCGGCATTTCGTCGCGAAGCCCCCGCACAGGCACCGTGCGGGGCCGAGGCGACACCTCGCCCAGGCCGCCTGTCGCAAACCCCCGCACGCCTGTCGCGCGGGGCCCTCTCGACGTTTTCGCGGCAGCATCCGCGACCCTCCCGCCCCATGGCGTCCCACCCGCGCTATGATGCAGTGACGCCTCGCGAGCGAAGGGAGCACGATGCCACACGGCGAGCCCTGGACCATCAAGCGCATACTCGACTGGACGAGCGGATACCTCGAGCGCAAGGGTGACGAGCACCCGCGCCTCTCGGCGGAGTGGCTGCTCGCTAACGTCACTGGGCTCTCACGCGTGGAGCTCTACGTCAACTACGACAAGCCGCTGGAGGCCGACGAGCTCGCCGCCATGCACACGGCGATCGAGCGGCGCGCGGTGGGGGAGCCCCTGCAGTACGTGACCGGCGAGATGCCCTTCCGCCACATCGTCCTCAAGTGCGAGCGCGGCGTGCTCATCCCGCGCCCCGAGACGGAGGTCCTCGTGGACGCCGCCCTCGAGGGCGTGGACGCGGCCCTCGCGCGTCGAGGCGAGAAGGACGAGAAGCGCCCGGAAGGCGAGAAGGACGAGAAGGACGTGGAAGGCGAGAAGGACGAGAAGGACGCGGAAGGCGAGAAGGACGAGAAGGACGCGGAAGGCGAGAAGGACGAGAAGCGCCCGGACGGCGAGAAGGACGAGCCGGCGGGCGATCCCGTCCGCGTGCTCGAGGTCGGCACGGGCACGGGCTGCATCGCGCTCTCCATTGCCTCGGAGCGCCCGGGAACGCACGTCACCGCGACCGACCTCTCCGAGCGTGCGGTCGAGCTCGCCTCCCGCAACCGCGAGGTGCTTGGCCTCGAGGACGCGGTGGACATCGTCCAGACGGACCTTGCGGAGGGGGTTGACCCCGAGCTCATGGGGTCCTTCTCGGTACTTGTCTCAAACCCGCCCTATATCCCCACCGCCGTGCTGCGCGAGGAGGTCCCCGCCGAGGTGGCGGACTACGAGCCCGAGCTCGCGCTCGACGGCGGCGATGATGGGCTCGACGTCTTCCGTCGCCTGCTCGACCTCGCCCCTCGCGCCCTCGCGCCCGAAGGCATGCTCGCGGTCGAGCTCTTCGAGGGCTCCCTGGGGGATGCCGCCGCCCTCGCGCGCGCCCAGGGCGGCTGGTCCTCGATCGAGGTCCGGGAGGACCTCACGCATCGTCCGCGCGTGCTCGTGGCCATACGGGAGGAATAAGATGGGACGCGTTCTTTCGGTTGACCAGCAGGCCCCGGACGAGGGTGCCGTCGCCCGCGTCGTCGACGTCCTGAGGGAGGGCGGCGTGGCCGTGCTCCCCACGGACTCGGTCTATGGCATCTGCTGCGCCGCGACGCCGGGCAACCCCGCCCACGGGCGCATCTTCGACATCAAGCGCCGCGACCGCGCCCAGACCCTGCCGTGGTTCATCGCCGAGGCCTCCGACCTCACGCGCTACGGCAGGGATGTCCCGGCGTGGGCCATGCGACTTGCCGAGCGCTACTGGCCGGGCGCGCTCACGGTCGTCGTGCGCGCCTCCGACGAGGTGCCGCCGGAGTACGCGCAGCCCTCCGAGGGCGGCGCCACGATCGCCCTGCGCGTTCCCGGCTCCGCGCTCGACCGGGCCGTCGTCCGCGCCCTCGGCGCGCCGCTCGCCCAGACGAGCGCCAACACGCACGGCGCCCCCTCGGCCACGAGCGGAAGCTCCGTCGAGCCCCAGATCGTGGACGCGGCGGACCTCACCCTCGATGGCGGCGAGGCCCCGGTGGGCGTGGCCTCGACGATCGTGGACGCCACGCGCCCCGAGCCGTGCGTGCTGAGGGAGGGCGCCCTCACGCGCGACGAGGTCCTTCTCGCCGTTCGCGAGGCGTAACACGGCGCTCACGGAGACCCCGCGTCATCGTGCTACGCTATATCCTGCGCACGCCGCAGGGGCGCCCTGCGGATCGGCGAGCCGGGCCGCGCGGGGCGCGTGATGGCGCTCGGGGCGGCTCCCAACCAGAGGAGGTCCCATGTTCTGCGAGCACCTGAGAGCGTCCGATCCCGAGGTCTTCTCCACGGTCGAGGACGAGCTGCGTCGCCAGCGCTCGTCCGTGGAGCTCATCGCGTCGGAGAACTTCGTTTCCCTGGCCGTCATGGAGGCCGTGGGGTCGCCCCTCACCAACAAGTACGCCGAGGGCCTGCCGGGCAAGCGCTACTACGGCGGCTGCTGGGCTGTCGATCGTGCGGAGAACCTCGCGCGCGACCGCGTCTGCAAGCTCTTTGGCGCGGGCTTTGCCAACGTGCAGCCGCACTCGGGCGCCCAGGCAAACTACGCCGCCCTCGCGGCGCTGGCGACTCCCGGCGACACCGTCATGGGCATGGCGCTCGACAACGGCGGCCACCTCACGCACGGCTCGCCTGCCAACTTCTCCGGCAAGCTCTACAACATCGTCTCCTATGGGGTTGATCCCCAGACGGAGCGCATCGACTATGACGTCGTGGCGGAGCTCGCCGAGAAGCACCGCCCCAAGGTGATCATCGCCGGTGCCTCGGCCTACCCGCGCACCATCGACTTCGAGCGCTTCGCCCAGATCGCGCACGGCGTGGGCGCGTCCCTCATGGTCGACATGGCGCACATCGCCGGCCTCGTGGCCACGGGCCGCCATCCCAGCCCCGTGCCCTACGCTGACGTCACCACCTCCACCACCCACAAGACCCTGCGCGGACCGCGCGGCGGCCTCATCCTGGCAAACGACGCCGACCTTGCCAAGAAGCTCAACTCCGCGGTCTTCCCCGGAAGCCAGGGCGGCCCGCTCGAGCACGTCATCGCCGGCAAGGCCGTCGCCTTCGGCGAGGCGCTCTCGCCGGACTTCGCTGCCTACACCGATGCCATCCTCGCCAACGCCAAGGCGCTCGGGCGCGGCATGGAGTCCCGCGGGCTGCGCCTCGTCTCCGGCGGAACCGACAACCACCTCCTGCTCGTCGACCTCACCCCGGCGGGGGACGTCACGGGCAAGGACGCCGAGGGGCTGCTCGACTCGGTGGGCATCACGGTCAACAAGAACACCATCCCCGGCGAGAAGCGCTCGCCCTTCGTCACGAGCGGCATCCGCGTGGGCTCTGCCGCCGTCACCACCCGAGGCTTCAGTGAGCAGGAGTGCGAGCGCGTGGGCGAGCTCATCGGTGACGTCGTCTCGGGCCACGGCAACGACGAGCTCATGGACCGCATCAGCATGGAGGTTCGCGAGCTGCTCGCCGAGCATCCGCTCTACCCCGAGCTCGGCTAGCCGCTCGTCCAGTTGCCTATTTGGGGACAGGCCCCTTTTAGGCAAGTTTGCAGGTATGAACACTTGCCTAAAATGGGCCTGTCCCCAAATAGGCAACTAGACAACGAAGGAGAATCCATGGCAGAGGAGTTCGACCCGGCACGCTTCACCGTCATCGACCACCCGCTCGTGCAGCACAAGCTCTCCATCCTGCGCGACAAGGACACGCCCACCAAGCAGTTCCGCGAGCTCGTGAACGAGCTTGCGATCTTCGAGGGCTATGAGGCCATGCGCGACTTCCCGCTCGAGGACGTCGAGGTGGAGACGCCGCTCGAGGTCACCACGTGCCGCCGGCTCTCCGGCAAGAAGGTCGCCATCATCCCGATCCTGCGCGCCGGCCTCGGCATGGTGGACGGCCTGCTCCAGCTCGTCCCCTCCGCGCGCGTGGGCCACGTGGGCATGTACCGCGACCCCGAGACGCACGTCCCGCATCAGTACTACTGCAAGTTCCCGCCCGACATCGAGAACCGCATCTGCCTCGTCGTCGACCCCATGCTCGCCACCGGCGGCTCGCTCACGGCGGCCATCCAGTTCCTCCGCGAGGCCGGCGTCAAGGACATCCGCTGCCTGACGCTCGTCTCCGCGCCCGAGGGCGTGCGCGCGACGCTGGACTTCGACCCGGACGTGCGCCTCTACACCTGTGCGCTCGATCGCCAGCTCAACGACCACGCCTACATCCTGCCGGGCCTCGGCGACGCGGGCGACCGCATCTACGGCACCAAGTAGGGCGTGCGGCGCGCCGTCCTTCTCGCCCCGCGCGTTTTGGAAAGTGCGGTCGTGGCAGCTGGCCGCGGATTTGCGTTGTGAGATTCGGGCCTATGGCAGCAGCTCGGCTGCCATAGGTCCGCTTTTCACAACAGGCGATGACATCTCCCCAGTTGCCGAGATTCCGCGACTGCCAAGACCCGCATTTCTGCAACGTCGAGCGACGCGATTTTGCCGCGACCCCGCTTTTGACAACTCCCGGGCGTCGCTCGGGCCGCGCCGAGCGGGGCTGGCGAGAAGAACGGGCGAGAAGAACCGGCGAGAAGAACTCTTCACGATTGTGACGAATCGGGGGCGGGAGGGGGCCAGCTTGACCTATTTCGCGGTCGCGCTAGACTTCCAATGTCCTTAATTCGCTCGGACGGGAGGCGCGCGCTTGGAACCTCAGGTCGCCATCGCCTCCGGCGCGCTCTTCGGTCTTCTGGGGTGCGTCGCGCCTGCGGTGCTGTTCGAGCGGGCTCTGAGGGGAGGTCAGGGGGTGTCGCTCGCCGCCGGCCTCGCGGCGGTAAGCATGTCGTTTCTCACCCTTACCGTCGTCCTGCTTGTGGTGTATGCTGCCGCGAACGGGGGCTTCTTGGAGTTCGGTTGTGCGCTGGTCGGCTCGTTCCTGCTCTTTTGGGCGGTCGAGGCGATTCGCGCCTGGAGGGCGGCCAACGGCCGTTCCCCGCATAGAAGGGAAGGATGAGCGTGGGCAATCCTCTGGACAGCCTGGGCGATGAGGTAAGCGAGCTCGTCAAGAGCTTCACGTCCCAGACGATCGTCGGCCAACTCGACAGCGCGGGCCTCACCCAGTACACGTTCTGGTTCGCGGTCGCCATCATCTTGCTGCTGGTGGTGCTTCTCGTCTTCAAGAAGAAGCAGTCTCAGAGCCTCGTCCCGCAGGGCGCCTTCGTGAACGGCGTCGAGTATGTCGTCGAGTTCGTGCGCGACGACATGTGCAAGGGACTGCTCGGGGACACCTGGAAGAAGCACTTCCCGTTCATCGCCTCGATCTTCATGGTGATTCTCGCCAACAACATCGTGGGCATCATCCCGGGCTGCAAGCCGGGCACCGGCACCATCTCCACCACCGCCGCGCTCGCGCTCTGCTCGTTCGTCTACTTCATCGTGTGCGGCATCAAGAAGAAGGGCGCCTTCGGCTACGTCAAGAGCCTCGCGCCGGCGGGCGTCTCGTTCCCGCTGAACGCCCTCGTCTGGCTCATCGAGGTCTTCTCCACGATCCTGCGCCTCGTGACGCTCGCCGTCCGACTCTTCTGCAACCTCTTCGCTGGCCACGTGGTCATGGGCACCTTCGCCATTCTGGCGGCCCTGTTCTTCGAGCCCATGATCCAGGCGTTCTCCGCCGCTACCGCGCTGCAGGCGGGCGCGTCGATTCTCTGGATCGGCATCCTGCTCGTCATCTACGCGGTCGAGATCATCGTCGCGTGCGTCCAGGCGTACGTCTTTGCGCTGCTCTCCGCCGTCTACGTGCAGATCGCGGAGTCCGACGAGGAGTAGGCGGAAACATGGCAACTCGCGGGCCCTGCCCGCAGTTCATAGCACGTTGGTTTGAAACTCGCCCAAACACCAATCTGAACGGGCGAATGTCAAAGGAGGAACAGTGGGTGCTCTCGGTGTAATCGGTTATGGTCTCGGCGTCATCGGCGCGGGTCTCGGCATCGGTCTTGCCGCCTACGGCGTCGCGCAGGGCATGGCTCGTCAGCCCGAGGTTCAGGGCCGTCTGTTCACGGTCTTCATTCTGGGCTCCGCCTTCGTCGAGGCCCTCGCCCTCATCGGCTTCGTCGTCAGCCTCATCGTCAAGTAAGGGCTGTCGTACGAGCGAGTTGGAGGCACGCATGAAGAACACCGCACACAGAGCCGCCTCGGCCGCGGCCGTCTCCGGGGGCCTCGCCCTCGCGCTGACGACGATGCCGACGGTGGCGCTCGCAGAGGAGTCCGCGGTCGGCGCCGACATCCTCATCCCCAAGGTGGCCGAGTTCGTCCCGGCCCTCATCGCCTTCCTCATCATCTGGGCCGTCCTCGCCAAGCTCGTCTGGCCGCAGGTGCTCCAGATGATGGAGAAGCGCCAGGAGAAGATCCAGTCCGACCTCGACGCCGCCGAGCGCTCCAAGGTCGAGGCCGCCGAGCAGGCCCGCGCCTATGACGAGAAGATCGTCGAGGCCCATCGCGAGGCCGAGGCCATCGTCGCCAAGGCGAAGAAGGAGGCCGAGGAGGAGCGCTCGCGCATCCTCGCCAAGGCCCAGAAGGAGGCCGTCGACATCATCGCCAAGGCGCATGGCGCCGTGGACTCCGAGCGTCACAAGGCCATGATCGAGCTCTCAGGCTCCGTGGTGGACCTCTCCGTGGAGATTGCGAGCAAGATCATCGGCAACGACCTCACCGACGAGCAGCAGCGTCGCCTTGCCGAGAAGTACCTCGCGGAAGTGGGCACCTCAAATGGCAACTAAGCGCTCCGACGCCGATAGGGTCGAGGCATACACCCGGGCCCTCATCGAGGCGGCCCGCTCCGAGGGTCGCGCCAACGCGGACCTCGTCCAGTGGCAGCATGCGAGGAAGTTCTCGCCCGAGGTCCTGGAGACCCTTGCCGCCATGCAGCGCGAGGACGACCTCGACCTCGTGGCGGAGGTGGCCAAGCAGTACAAGGAGCTGCTCGACGCCGAGGACCGCACGGTCTCGGTGACGGTCACCACCGCCGTCCCCATGGACGAGGCGCTTCGCGCCAAGGTGCGCGAGAAGGCCGAGCATGACCTCGACGCCCCGGTTTACCTCGTCGAGCGCGTGGACCCCGCCATCATCGGCGGCATCATGCTCGAGGTGCGTGGCAAGCGCTACGACGCCTCGGTCCGCGCCCAGCTCGCAAACATCAGAAAGACGCTTTCCTCTTCGTTCATTGGAGGTGAGGAGAAGTGACGGACTCCATCAGCTCGCAGAAGATCATGGACACGCTCCGCAAGGAGCTCGCGGCCATCAGCGCCACGGTGGACAGGCAGGAGGCCTCCGTCGTGACCGAGGTCGGAGACGGCATCGCGCACGTCTCGGGCCTCAAGACCGCCATGGCCGGTGAGCTTCTCCAGTTCACGAGCTCTCTCACCGGGCGCGACGTCTACGGCCTCGCCCAGAACCTCGACCGCGACGAGGTCGGTGCCGTCCTCTTCGGCGATGTCGAGGACATCAAGGAGGGCGACGAGTGCCGTACCACCGGCCGCGTCATGGATATCCCGGTCGGACATGCCATGCTCGGCCGCGTAGTGAACCCCCTCGGCCAGCCGATCGACGGCCTCGGCCCCATCAACACCACGCATCGCCGCCCCATCGAGTTCAAGGCCCCCGGCATCATGGAGCGCCAGCCGGTGTGCGAGCCCGTCCAGACGGGCCTTCTCGCCGTCGACGCGATGGTGCCCATCGGGCGTGGCCAGCGAGAGCTCATCATCGGCGACCGCAAGACGGGCAAGACGGCAATCGCCATCGACGCCATCGTCAACCAGCGCAAGACCGACATGATCTGCATCTATGTGGCCATCGGCCAGAAGGCCTCCACGGTCGCCACGATTCGCGAGTCCCTCTCGCAGCGCGGCGTCCTGGACAAGACGGTCATCGTGGCCGCCACCGCCGCCGACTCCGCGCCGATGCAGTACATCGCCCCCATGGCGGGCGCCGCGATCGGCGAGTACTTCATGTACAACGACGAGCACGGCAACCCTGCCGATGCCGAGCACCCCGGCGGCCACGTCCTCGTGGTCTATGACGACCTCTCCAAGCAGGCGGTGGCATATCGTCAGATGTCGCTGACGCTGCATCGTCCGCCCGGACGCGAGGCCTATCCCGGCGACATCTTCTATCTGCACTCTCGCCTGCTCGAGCGTGCCTGCAAGCTCTCCGACGCCAACGGCGGCGGCTCGCTCACGGCGCTCCCGATCATCGAGACGCAGGAGGGCGACGTCTCCGCCTACATCCCGACGAACGTGATCTCCATCACGGACGGTCAGATCTACCTGCAGTCCAACCTCTTCTTCCAGGGCCAGCGCCCGGCCGTCGACGTGGGCATCTCGGTGTCGCGCGTCGGTGGCGACGCGCAGGTCAAGGCCATGAAGCAGGTCGTGGGCACGCTGCGTCTGGACCTCGCGGCCTACCGCGAGAAGCAGGCCTTCTCGCAGTTCGGCTCCGACCTCGACGCCACGACGCAGTATCAGCTCAACCACGGCGCCCACATGATGGAGCTGCTCAAGCAGCAGCGTTACTCGGCGCTCGACGTGCGTGACCAGATCATCGCCATCTTCGCCGCCAAGGAGGATTTCCTTGACGACATCGACCTCGGCAACGTGAACCTGTTCCGCGACGGCCTCGCCCGCTACATGGCAGAGCGCCACCCGCGCCTGCGCGACTCGCTGCTCGACGGAAAGATCGGCGAGGACCAGCAGAACCGCCTGCGTACGCACATCGCCCACTTCAAGGCGGAGTTCCTCAAGGAGCACCCCAACAAGGTGCGCGAGGACGTCGAGAAGAACGCCGAGCCGACGGTCGACCACGCTGGCGCGCCCTCGCTCGGTCAGGAGTAGTGCCCGATGGCTAACCTGCGCGAGATACAGAGGCGCCGCGCCTCGATCCAGAGCACCATGCAGATCACCCGAACGATGGAGATGATCTCCACCGCGCGGATTCGCAAGGCGCTCACGAGGGCCGAGGAGGCGGAGCCCTACAAGGACGCCATCACGCGCATGCTCGCCAACGTCGCCGCGGCGGGTTTCGACACGTCGCAGCCGCTTCTGGCGCGGCACGCCGCCGAGAAGCACGTCCTGTTCATCCTCATCGCGTCCGACCGCGGCCTTGCCGGTGGCTTCAACATCGTGCAGCAGCGCGCGGTCGAGCACGAGATGGCCGAGCTTGCGGCGCGCGGGGTCTCCTCGTCGGTCATCACCTGCGGGCGCAAGCCCACGGAGTACTTCACGTACCGCAAGATCGTCCCCGTGATGTCGTTCGTCGGCATCTCCTCTGAGCCGAACATGGACCAGGCGGACCGCATTGCCTCCTACGTCATGGACGGCTATGCGTCCGGGGCAATCGATCGCGTGGTGCTGTACTACTGGCACGCCAAGAACCGCGTGGAGCAGACCCAGGTCACCGAGCAGCTGCTGCCGCTCTCCAAGGAGCAGCTCACGATGCCCAACAAGCCGCGCGAGCGCGAGGCGCTCTCGAAGGTGGGGGCGCACGAGCACACCGACTTCGCGTTCGACCCCTCGCCGAGCGAGGTCCTGGGCCACCTCATGCCCGCCTACTTCCGGACGGTCATCTTCCACGCCCTGCTCGACTCCGCCGCCGCGGAGCATGGTGCGCGCCGCCGCGCCATGCAGTCTGCGACCGACAACGCCAAGGAGGTCCTGGACTCGCTCGCACGCACGTACAACCGTGAGCGCCAGGGCGCCATCACCACCGAGCTCAACGAGATCATCGGCGGCGCGTCCGCATTGGAGGACTACTGATGTCAGAGAAGAACCTGGAGCCGCGCTCCGCGCTTGAGGAGGCGGCCTACAACAAGCTCAACCGCTCCGTCGGCGTGGGCACGGTCGTCCGCATCGTCGGCCCCGTCGTCGACGTGCAGTTCGAGGGTCAGGTCCCGAGCGTCTACACCGCGCTCACCGTCGAGGGTGACACCCCCGTCGGCCACGTGAGCACGGTGCTCGAGGTCGAGTCCCAGCTCCCGGGCGGCGTCGTCCGCACCGTCGCCATGTCCTCGACCGACGGCCTCACGCGCGGCCTCAAGGTGCGCGACACCGGCCACCCCATGATGATGCCGGTCGGCCCCTCCACCCTCGGACGCGTCTGGAACGTCATGGGCCAGCCGGTCGACGGCAAGGGAACGCCCGACGACGTCCAGTACTATCCGATCCACCACCCCGCCCCGTCCTTTGACGAGCTCACCACGCAGACCGAGATCTTCGAGACCGGCATCAAGGCCATCGACCTTCTCGAGCCCTACGTCCGCGGCGGCAAGACGGGCCTCTTCGGCGGCGCGGGCGTCGGCAAGACGGTCCTCATCCAGGAGCTCATCAACAACCTCGCGCAGCAGCACGGCGGCACCTCGGTCTTCACGGGCGTCGGCGAGCGCACCCGCGAGGGCACCGACCTCTACCTCGAGATGAGCGAGTCCGGCGTCATCGAGAAGACCTGCCTGGTCTACGGGCAGATGAACGAGCCGCCCGGAGCGCGCATGCGCGTGGCGCTCGCCGGCCTCACCACCGCGGAGTACTTCCGCGACCAGGGCCAGGACGTGCTCCTGTTCATCGACAACATCTTCCGCTTCTCGCAGGCGGGCTCCGAGGTCTCGGCCCTTCTCGGCCGCATGCCCTCCGCCGTTGGCTACCAGCCCACGCTGGCAACGGAGATGGGCGAGCTCCAGGAGCGCATCACCTCCACCAAGGAGGGCTCGATCACCTCGGTCCAGGCCGTCTACGTTCCCGCTGACGACCTCACCGACCCGGCCCCTGCCACCACCTTCACGCACCTCGACGCCACGACGGTCCTCTCGCGCGCCATCACCGACCTCGGCATCTACCCGGCCGTGGACCCGCTTGCGAGCTCGAGCTCCGCGCTCGACCCCTCGATTGTCGGCGAGGAGCACTACCGCGTGGCCATGGCGGTGCAGGAGACGCTTCAGGAGTACTCCGACCTGCAGGACATCATCGCCATTCTCGGCATGGACGAGCTCTCCGAGGAGCAGCAGAACGTCGTGTCTCGTGCGCGCAAGATTCAGCAGTTCCTCTCGCAGTCCTTCCACGTGGCCGAGAAGTTCACCGGCAACCCCGGCACCTACGTGACCGTCGAGGACACGGTGCGCTCCTTCGCCGAGATTGTCGACGGCAAGTGCGACGACCTGCCCGAGCAGGCGTTCCGCTTCGCGGGCACGATCGAGGACGTCCGCCAGAGGGCGGCCACGATGTCCGACGGGGCAAAGGGCTAGGGAGCGACATGGCTGAGCTCAACTGCCAGTTTGTGCGGCCCGACGGGCTCATGTTCGACGGGCCCGTCGACCACCTCATCCTCGTGACCTACGCCGGCGAGCTCGGCGTCTGGCCGGGGCATGCGGCGGAGATCGTGGCGCTCGGCGACGGCGTCGTGCGCATCACCGCCCTTCAGCGCGACGGCGGCCACGAATATGACGTCGTGGTCTCCGGAGGCTATGCAGAGATCGACAACGATGGCGTCATCATCCTCGCCGACCACGCGCGTCGTGTCGACGACATCGACCCGGACAAGGTCCGCGAGACGCGCGAGCTGGCCCTCGAGCACCTCGACCAGGTTGAGGACGGAGACCACCGCCGCGCCTACTACGAGAGCAAGGTCCGGTGGTGTAACCTTTTGCTCAAGCAAGTCACCAAGGGCTCGGCTTCGGGCCAGCGCTAGCACGGAGGCCTCATGGACGTCATTCAGATCGAGGGTGGGCATCGCGTCACGGGCGAGGTGCGCGTCGAGGGGGCCAAGAACTCGGCCCTCAAGCTCATGGCCGCGACCATCATGGCCCCCGGCGTGACCACGCTCACCAACGTGCCCAACATCGCCGACGTCCACGTCATGGGGAAGGTGCTCAAGAACATCGGCGCCACGATCGAGGTCGTGAACGAGCACGAGCTCAAGATCGACACCTCGACCGTCGACTCGTGGGAGACGCCGTATCACCTCGTCGCCCAGATGCGCGCCTCGACCGCCGTCCTGGGGCCGCTGCTCTCCCGCTTCGGCAAGGCGGTCGTCGCCATGCCGGGCGGCTGCAACATCGGCGCGCGCAAGATCGACATGCACATCCTTGGCCTCGAGGCACTCGGGGTCGAGTTCAAGGTCGACCACGGCAACATCCACGCGAGCGCCCCACACGGCCTCAAGGGCGAGACTGTCACGCTCTCCTTTGCAAGCGTCGGCGCCACCGAGAACCTCATGATGGCGTCGGTCTTCGCCGAGGGCGTCACCACCATCGACAACGCTGCCCGCGAGCCCGAGATCGTTGACCTCGCAAACCTGCTGAACGAGATGGGCGCCAAGATCAGCGGCGCCGGCTCCCCGGTCATCGAGATCGAGGGCGTGTCCAAGCTCCATCCGGTCACGCACAAGGTCGTGGGCGACCGTATCGAGGCCGGGACCTTCCTGGCCATCGGCGCCCTCACCGGCGACCCCGTGACCGTACGCGGGTTCGAGCCCAAGCACCTCGGGCTCGTCCTCAGGAAGTACGAGCAGATGGGCGTGAAGATCGAGTGCGGCCAGCGTGTCTGCACCGCCTGGCGCGACCGCCCGCTCATCCCGACCGACATCCAGACGCTGCCCTTCCCCGGGTTTCCCACGGACATGCAGGCCCAGACCATGTGCCTGCTCGCCCTCGCCAAGGGGAGCTGCATCATCACGGAGAACGTCTTCGAGAACCGCTTCATGCTCGCGAGCGAGCTCTCGCGCATGGGCGCCAACATCACGATCGAGGGTCACCATGCGATCGTCCACGGCGTCGACGGCTTCTCAGGGGCGCAGGTGAAGTCCCCCGACCTGCGCGGAGGAGCGGCACTCGTCATGGCCGGCCTCGTGGCCGACGGCATCACCACCGTCTCTGACATCCATCATATCGACCGCGGCTACGAGGGCTTTGTCGAGAAGCTCGCCTCGCTGGGCGCGCGCGTGCGGCGCGCGAGCATCGAGTGCGAGGACGACGACCTCTAGGTCCCGCGGCTGCGCAGGAAACGGGAGACCACATGATCAACACCGGCGTTCAGGGCGATCACGCCCTCACCCGTGCGGGGGAGGACTACCTCGAGGCGATCTACCGCCTGTCCACCGAGGGGGGCTCGACGGACGGCTCCGTTCGCTCCGTGGACGTTGCCGAGCAGCTGGGAGTCTCCAAGGCGAGCGTGAACAAGGCGCTCTCCATGCTCAAGGAGACGGACATGGTCGCGCAGAACCGCTACGGTCGCGTGACGCTGACCGAGAAGGGCCGTCGCTACGCCGCCGTCGTGTGGCGCGCGCATCGGGCGCTCAGGACGTTTCTCGAGTCGGACCTCGGGGTCGACCCCGAGGTCGCCGACCAGGAGGCGTGCCTCATGGAGCACGTCCTGTCCGAGGACACCATGGAGCGGCTCATCTCCTACCTTGAGCGGCAGGGCATCGACGTCCCGAGCTAGACGCACGGCATCTCCAGACATGTGAACTCACTGTGTGGCTCGCGCGCCCCCCCCCGCGGAGGGCGCGCTTCTTTGTCCCCTTGCCGAGAAGGAAATTCCGTCAGGGGGACGATGGGGTATGTTTCTTGTGCCGCCGGACTGCATCGGGCGGCACGGCAACGAACCTACCGAAGGGAAACCCCATGAAGGCAATCATCCCCGCCGCCGGCCTCGGAACGCGCTTCCTCCCCGCGACCAAGTGCACCCCCAAGGAGCTCCTCCCCGTGCTCGACAAGCCCGTCATCCAGTACGTGGTCGAGGAGGCCCTCGAGCCGGAGGGCGTCGACGGCGTGGTTATCGTCAACTCTCACGAGAAGCCCCAGATCGAGTCCTACTTCTCCGTCGACCACGCCTTCGAGTCGATGCTGCGCAAGCGCGGCAAGACGGCGGAGGCCGCCCGCGTCCACGAGGCCTCGACGCTTCCCGTCTCGTTCGTCTATCAGGACGAGGCCCGCGGCCTCGGCCACGCCGTCCTCCAGGCTGCCGACGAGATTGACCGCGACCCGTTCTTCGTCCTTCTCGGCGACTACTTCGTTCCCGACCGCCAGATGTGCGTCCGCATGGCGGAGGTCTCCCGCGAGCACGGCGGCGCCTCGGTCATCGCCGTCGCGCCCGTGCCCGCCGACCAGGTGAGCCGCTATGGAATCATCGCCGGCGAGTGCGTGGGGTGCCTCCCGGGCACTGAGGCCGAGGGCGAGCAGGAGGGCGCGGTCTGGAAGGTCACGGGGCTCGTCGAGAAGCCCCGCCCGGAGTATGCGCCCTCGCACCTCTTCATCGTTGGCCGCTATCTGCTTTCCCCGCGCATCATGGAGCTGCTTGCGACGCAGGGCCCCGGCGCCGGCAATGAGATCCAGCTGACCGACGCCATGGAGCGCCTGCTCGCCGAGGAGGAGATGTACGCGCTCGTCGTCGACCCCGCGGAGGGCTGCGATACCGGCACCCCGGCCGCCTGGGCGGCCACGAACGCCCGCATGGCCCTCGAGGACCCGTCCTTCAGCGACGCCTTCCGTGAGGAGTTCGGCGAGAAGGGCGCGTCGGTTCTTGGATAGGAGGGGCGACATCATCCGCTTCGGGAGCGACGGCTGGAGGGCGCGCTACGAGGACGGCTTCGACGCCGAGGGCGTCGCCCGCGTCGCGGACGGCCTCGGGCTCGTCTGGTCGGACCCCATGCCCGGGGCGACCGCGTACGTGGGCTTTGACACCCGCCACGAGTCGCGTGAGCTCGCGCGGCTCGCGGCGGGGATCCTCTCCTCGTACGGCCTTGTCGTGCGCGTTTCGGACGTTCCGTGCCCAACGGCGGCCGTGGGGTGGAGCTGCGCGCGCGACGAGCGGGCATGCGGCGCGGTCATGCTCACGGCGAGCGAGCTCTCGTGCGAGTACGGCGGGCTTCTTGTTCGCGGGGCGGACGGGGGACCCGTCTCGAGGCGCTTTCTCGATGAGGTGGAGCAGGCGATATCGCTCGCGCCGCCGGAGTCGCGCGGAGCCTTCGAGGAGTGCGACCTCGTCGGGCCATATCTTGAGGACCTCGCCTCGGTCGTGGATGGCGACGCCATCGAGCGCCGGGCCCCGCGCGTGGTCGTCGACGCCATGTATGGGTCGGGCACCACGCATCTCGCTCGCCTGCTGAGAGATCTCGGATGCGAC
Source organism: Thermophilibacter sp. ZX-H3 (assembly GCF_052599055.1). Taxonomy (NCBI): domain Bacteria; kingdom Bacillati; phylum Actinomycetota; class Coriobacteriia; order Coriobacteriales; family Atopobiaceae; genus Thermophilibacter; species Thermophilibacter sp. ZX-H3. The sequence goes on from NZ_JBQXES010000022.1 coordinate 43,454, forward strand.
GTCGTGGAGATGCACGTCGAGCCTCGTGAGGACTTCGGGGGCATCCACCCCGACCCGGTCGAACCATGGGTTGATGCCTGCGAGCAGGCCGTTGTGGCGCAGGGGGCCGACATGGGCATCGCCCTTGACGGAGACGCCGACCGCGCCGCCGTCATAGACGAGCGTGGACGGCTCCTTCCCGCACGCGTGCTGGTTCCGATGCTGCTGGGCAACCTCGTGATGGGCCATGGGATTCACGGGCGCGTCGTGACGACGCTCACCTGCTCGGCGTGCATAGCGCGCGAGGCCTCGCGCCTCGGGTGCAGCGTCACGTCGGTCCCCGTCGGGTTCTCGAGGATATATAGGGAGCTGCTGGACGCCGACGTGATCATGGGGGTCGAGGAGTACGGGGGCGTCTGCGTGCCCACGCATCTGCGCGAGAGGGACGGCCTGCTCGTTGCCCTGCTCGCCGTTGAGATGGTGGCGCGCTCGGGCAAGTCGGTGTCAACGATGGCCGAGGAGCTTGAGGGCACCGTGGGAACGATGTGCTACGCGCGACGCGACCTCAGGCTCGACGCGGCGTCGACCCAGGCGTTCAGAAACGTCCTCCCGGGGCTCAACCCCGGCGAGCTGGCAGGGAGAAGCCCTGTCGAGGTCTCTCACGCCGACGGCCTGAGGCTCCAGTTCGCCGATGACTCCTGGGTGCTCGTTCGCCCCTCGAGGACGAGCTCTGTGGTGCGGGTGTACGCGGAGGCTCCGACGAAGCAGGACAGAGACGAGCTGCTCTCCGCAGCGTGTGACGTCGTGCGACGCGGCATATAAAGACGCCTCCGTGAAGAACGTCGACCACATCACCCTTCGAGGGGGCGGGCACGAGGAGTGCATCGAGGAGATATCCGACGCTTGGCCATATGTCCTCGAGTGCGCCGAGCTTGACAGGTACCCGCATCGCAGCTGTCCTTGGCACTGGCACCAGGAGGTCGAAATTTTCTATGTCCAGAGCGGGTCGCTGGAGTACCGGACTCTCCGCGGCGCCACGAGCTTTGGGACGGGGTCGGCTGGCTTTGTAAATGCGGGCGTCTATCACATGACGCGCGCGACAGACGAGGGCTCCGGGACGGTTCAGCTCTGCCACATCTTTAGGCCGGGACTGCTTGAAGATGCGGGTGGTCGGATAACTGAGCGCTGCATTCGCCCTCTTGTCGAGGCGCGCAGGGCTGAGGTTCTCTCCTGGAGTGCGGATTCGCCGCAGGACGCGCGTGCCCTCAGCCTCTTTAGGGAGTCTTTTTGCCTGCGCCCAGAGGACGGTGCCGCATACGAGCTGCGCCTTCGGTCACTGCTCTCGGAAATCTGGGCGCTTGCCCTCGAGAAGGCCCGCCCGCTCATGGACGAGGGCCCGGCCTCATATCCGACTCATCGCGATCTGCGTTTTGAGAAGATGCGCGATTTCGTGCGCGAGCATTATGCCGAGACCATCGAGGTTGCCGACATCGCCTCGGCAGGTTACACGAGCGTGCGCGACTGCTTTCGCTCGTTCAGGGACTACGTTGGCATGGGACCCGCGCAGTACGTTCGCGAGTATCGGGTGAGGCAGTCGTGCAGACTGCTTGCCCATACGTCGAGAACCATCGAGTCGGTCGCGCTGTCCTGCGGCTTTTCGTCCGCCACGCAGTTCTCGCAGACGTTCAGGACAATCATGGACAGCACTCCGTCCGCCTATCGTGCCAGGTGGCGTGAATCCGATACCTAGTGGCACAAATGAATATGGTGCAGGGGTCTTCTTCTCGGCAGACTTGCCTCAAGGCAACTCGAACGAAGGGGGCTGACATGGCAGGGTTCAAGCACGTGATCTTTGACGTTGACGGAACGCTGGCAGACACGGACAACATCTCGCAGCGTGCGCTCCAGGACCTTCTCTTTGAGTGGACGGGCGAGGAGGAAGATCTCAAGGACCTCGCGTTTACCCGGGGGATTCCGGGCGACGAGGCCCTCGCACAGCTGGGGATCCTCGACGAAGGGGCCCTGGAGAGGTGGGATGAGCTCGCGAGGGAGCATGCTGACGAGGTAAAGCTCTTCTGTGGAGTGCGCGAGATGCTCGAGGAGCTGCTCAAGAGCGGCAAGAAGATGGGAGTCGTCTCGTCACGCAGGCGTGACGAATACGAGGCGGTAATTTCTCCGCTTGGCATTGACGGCTACTTCGAGAACATGGTTCTCGCCGAGGACACCGATCGGCACAAGCCGGAGCCGGATCCGCTGCTCGAGTACCTGAGGCGCGCCGGGGCAAAGCCGGAGGAGGCCATCTATGTGGGCGACACCGTTCATGATTCCCGGGCGGCGCGTGCGGCAGGAGTCTCCTTCGTGTTTGCCGGATGGGGCGCGGCATCGAACGTCGAACAGGCGAGCTATTGGGTTCACGCACCCTCGGAGGTTCTCCTAATTGCCAACTATGCCCTCTAGCACTAGCGGATGAGGAACGTTGCTAAACTCCTATACATTGTGGAGGAAACGTGAACCTCCCGATTCCCGCCCCCGCGGGGCGCCGGGGTGCGTATAGTTAATCCCCGCGCAGCGACGGGGCAGGCGCCCCCGACCAGCGCGGCGAACCTTGAAAACCGGATACTGCGATCGAGAGATCGACGAAGACAGACCAGCGAA
>NZ_JBQXES010000023.1:0-35397 GCF_052599055.1 Thermophilibacter sp. ZX-H3
GGGAGGCAGCCTCTAGAAAGGAGCTCGCGTGAACGTCATCGAGACGCACGGCCTCACCAAGCGCTACCGTCGCAAGCTGGCCGTGGACAACCTGGACATGACCGTCGCCGCCGGCGACATCTACGGCTTCGTGGGCAAGAACGGCTCGGGCAAGTCGACCACCATGAAGATGGTCTGCGGCCTGGCGCACCCTACGGCGGGCGAGGTCGTCCTCTTCGGCGACCCGGAGCGTGGCGGCGCCACCCCGCAGGGCTTCTCGCGCATCGGCGCCCTCATCGAGAGCCCCGGCGTGCTGCAGAGTCTCACCGCGCGTGACAACCTCGTTGCCAAGGCGCTCGCTCTCGGCATGACGCACGCGGGCGACGTTGCGGACGACCTGCTCGGCCTCGTGGGACTTGACCCACTCGACCATCGCCGCGTGAAGGCCTACTCGCTCGGCATGAGGCAGCGCCTTGGCCTGGCGCTCGCGCTCGTGGGCGGCCCTGACCTGCTGCTCCTGGACGAGCCCTTCAACGGCCTCGATCCCGAGGCCACGCGCGACATGCGTCTCGCGCTCGTGCGCCTCAACCGCGAGCATGGCGTCACGATCATGATCTCCAGCCACGTGCTCGACCAGCTCGACCGCGTCGCCACGCGCTTCGGCGTCATCGCGGGCGGCCGCCTCACGGCCGAGCTCACCGACGAGGAGCTCCACGAGCGCCGCGGCAGCTCCGTTCGCGTGCGGCTGGCCGCCCCCGAGCGCGGCCTCGCCCTGCTCGAGCAGGCGCTGCCGCAGGCGGCCTTCCGCGCGGAGCCCGACGGAGCGCTCGTGGTCACGGGCGCCGCGCTCGACGAGGTCAGCTCCGCGTGCTTCTCGTCCGGCGTCGAGGTCCGCGAGCTCGCCCAGCAGGAGCGCGACATCGAGGAGTGCTTCGTCGAGCTCATGGGTGATGAAAGGGGACAGGCACCTTCGCACGCGGGGGACGGTGAGGCCCGATGATCGCCCTGCTCCGCTCGGACGCCTACCGCGTCCTGCGCTCCCGCTGGATCTGGGGCGCGGCCGCCATCGTGGCGCTTCTCCTGCTCGCGCCGGCCCTCATGATGCGCTGGACCAGCATGGGTCCCATCTTCTACGACGGCCTCACGAGCTCGGCGCTCGCCATGGGCGGCATCCAGATGCTCGCGGCGGCCATGGCGGCCATCGTGTGCTGCGACCGGACCGACATCGGTTTCGCGCGGTCGATCCTCTCCTCCCTCGGCGAGCGCGCCCGCATGCTCTGGTTCGCCGAGAAGTGCGTCCTCTCGCTGGCGCTTGCCGCCGCCCTGATCGCGTTCGCCTTCGTGGTGGGGCTCCTCGCCCTGCCGGTCTCCGGGGTCCCGGTGGCAGACCCCGAGCCCGCGTGGCAGGTGGCGGCCTGGCTCGGCTGCATGTGGCTCTGCGCCGCACCTTACGTCGTGCTCGCGGTGCTCGTGGCCCATCTCACGCGCGGCGAGGGCGTGACCACGGTGTTTGCCGTGCTCAGCGCAGGAGGACTGATCGAGGGCGGCCTGCTCATAGGGGTCGACTTTCTGTATGCGTTTCTCGGCGGAGAGTTCCTTACGGTGACGGCGGCCGTGGGCCCGTGGCTGCCCGCCGAGATCGCGTCCGCGGTCGGCGCCGGCGCGCGGGCCATGCTCTCCGCCGACAACGCGGTGCACCTGGCGCCCGCCCTGCGCGCGCTCATCGTCTGCCTGCCGCTCGCCGTTGCCGCCGTCGCCGCCGACGCGCTGCTCGTCTCGAGGAGGGATGTCGCATGATGGCGCTGCTCAAGTCGGACCTGTACCGCACGCTGCGCTCTCGCTGGCCGTGGGTGGTGCTCGCCCTCGTCGCGCTTGTCACCTTTGGCTCTGCCGTCCTCACCGTCTGGTGGCCGCTCGAGCCCGGCGTCGTCTACGACGGCCTCACCGGGCGCGCCGGGGCGCTGCACCTCGCCGGGCGCGGGTCCTCGATCTCGCTCGTCTCGACCATCGCCCCCTTCGTGGCGGCCCACCTCTCCTGCGCGGACTCCGACGCCGGCTTCGACCGTGCGCTCCTGTCATCCCTTCATGGTCGTGCCGCATACTACGCCGAGAAGTACCTGCTCGCGGCCCTGCTCTCCGGCGCGCTTCTCGTCGCCTACCTCGCATTCGGGGGGCTCGGCGTGCTCGTGACCATGCGGCCCGTGGAGAACGTCGAGCCGCTCTGGCAGGTCGTCGCCTGGGCGGGCGAGGGCTGGCTCATCTCGTGCGCCTACGCCCTCGCCGTCCTGCTCGTGGGGCAGCTCGTCCGCAGCCGCGCGATTGCGTTCATAGCCGCGTTCCTCCTGACGTCGGCGGCCGTCGAGCAGGGGCTCTTCTCGTTCCTGCTGCTCGTTGACTCGGCGCTCGGCCTCGGCTGGGCCCCGGCGCTCGAGGCGGCCCTCGCCTGGATGCCCTACGCCGTGCTCGTCTCCGTCGGCAACGGCGCCGCCGACATGCTCTCCGTGGACGCGACGGGCCTCTCCCCCGCCGTCCGCGCCCTCGCGGTCTGCGCGCCGCTCTGCGCGGCGCTCGCCGGCGTGGGCGCGCTCGCGCTTTCCCGCCGCGACGTCTCATGACAACGGACGCGCTCCTCGAGCCGCTCTACCGCTGGCTGCGCTCCGCGGCGCGGTGGCTGCTCGCGAGCCCTACCATGGACGGGTGGCTCGACCTCTACGAAAGGCTCCACATGGCTGAGGGACTCCTGCTCGTGGCGATGCTCGCGCTCGGCCTGGCGATCGGCGCGGCGCTCGCCCTCGCCTGCTACGCCACCGAGCTCGGGCGCCAGGCGCGCTTCCTCGCCCTGCGCGAGCGCCTGAGCAACGCGCGGCTGACCTGCGGGAGCCGCCTGCCGGGCATGGTCGGCATGGTCGATGCCGTGAACGCCGAGATCGACGCCGCCGACGCCGAGCGCGTGGGGGCCCTGCGCGCGGCAGACGAGTTCTCGCGCGGGCTCTCCGCGCTCAGCCACGATGTCAGGACGCCGCTCACGGGCGCGCGCGGCTACCTGCAGCTCGCGCTCGGGGAGGCGGACCCGGCGCGCAGGGACGAGCAGCTTGCGGCAGCTGACGCGCGCCTGGCGGCGATGTCGGGCCTTCTGGACGAGCTCTTCTCGTATGCGCGCGCAGCAGACCCGGATACCGTACTTGAGCTGGGGCCGGTCGCCCTGCGCCCGGTGCTCGAGCAGGCCCTTCTCGGCCATTACCCCGAGTTCGAGAGGCGCGGCTGGGAGCCCGAGCTGACCTGTGGGGACGTCATGGTGGAGGCCGACGCCGAGGCGCTCTCGCGCATCGTGGAGAACCTCGTGGCCAACGCCCTCCGGCACGGCTGCGGCCCGCTCTCGGTGCGCGCGCGGGCGGCGGGGGCGCCAGGGGGCGAGGAGGACGGCGTCGCCGTGGACTTCTCGAACCCCGTGCCCGACCCCTCCGCCATCGACGCCGACCGCCTCTTCGAGCGCTTCTACCAGGCGGATGCCTCGCGCTCTACGGCAGGATCGGGCCTCGGCCTCTCCGTCGCCGCGAAGCTCGCCGCCGCTCAGGGGATGTCCCTCTCCGCCCGCCTCGATGGGGCCGAGCTTGTCGTTACGCTTGTCGCACGAACCGTCTGAAGGAGGACGCCATGATTGTCACCACCACCAACTCCGTTGAGGGCTATCAGATCACGGACTACCTCGGCATCGTCACCGGCGAGGCCGTGAGCGGCATCAACATGTTCCGCGACATCGGGGCGAGCGTGCGCAACATCTTCGGTGGGCGCTCAGCCGGCTACGAGGACGAGCTCCAGAGCGCTCGAAACGAGGTGCTCGACGAGATGCAGGCCCGCGCCGACGCGCTCGGGGCTGACGCCATCGTGGGCGCCTCCATCGGCTACGAGACCTTCGAGGGCATGATTATGACCTGCTGCTCCGGCACCGCCGTCCGCCTCCGCCGCTCATGATTCAAAAGGGGACAGACCCCTTTTGAATCATTTGACAAGCTCGTTGAGCCGTGGTGTGAGCTGGGGCGCGATGGCTTCGAGCGTCTCGCCGAGAAGGGCGAGCGGCTCGACGAGCGTGGCGCCGGGAAGCGCCTCCCGCAGGTCCGCGAGCAGCGTGTCTCCGGGCTCGCCCGTGCTGTCGGCAAGCGTGATGACGGGCAGCACCGTGATGCCCGTGAGGTCGTACGGGCCAAACTTCGTGAGCACCTCGGTGACAATGCCCGGCAGGCGTCCGTCAAAGACGGGCGTGGCGAGCACGATGGACTCGTGATACTTGATGACGTCCTTCATGACCGGAAAGGTTTCGAGGCCTCTTCGAAGCGAGGAGATCTCGCCAATCTGCACCCGGCTCATGTAGTGCCTCCCGGGAGGAAAGAGCCGCGCCGTGAGGTGCTTCTCGGCAACCTCGGCCACGACGGAGGCGGGGGAGGGCTCGGCCTCGACGGGCCGCTTCTCCGGCCCCATCACAAACCCCGCGCGCGAGAGCCAGATGATGCAGACGTGTCGGTCGTCCGGCGTGGGCTTGGAGTCGATGAGGTACATGACGGCATCCTGTCTTTGCGCCTTGCCCGATTTCTGTGACAATCTACTTCGAGCAGATTGTCACACTAAAGGAGTGGGGCGTGAGCGACGAAGTCGAGGTCCGAGTGCTTTTGCCCAGCGAGCTGAAGACGCGGTTCATCGAGATTCTCGCCCTGTACGAGACGGTCGGCTGGACGAACTACACTAATCGCCCTGAGAGGCTGCGCACGGGGTATGCGGGCTCCCTCGCGGTCTGGGGCGCCTTTGCGGGCGATAAGCTCGTAGGGATCGCACGTGCCGTGGGCGACGGAGCCACGATCGTCTTTGTGCAGGACCTGATCGTTGTGCCGTCGTATCAGCGCAGAGGCATTGGGAAGCAGCTCATGCAGGCCGTCATTGAGCGATTCTCGGGCGTCTACCAGATGGAGCTCCTCACGGACGATGGATCGGCGGCCTGCACGCTCTACGAGAGGCTCGGATTTACCCGCAGTGACGCGATGGGGTGCGTCGCCTATATCAGGGTCTCCCATAATTGGGGCGCATGAGGACAAGGTGCGCAAAGACGTCGTTCTCTGATTGACATGCCCTTCTGTAGGGTACAATGAGCTCGACGGCGGCCTACGCGTGGTGGCCTAGGCAGCGTCGTCTTTGGGTTCGGGGCCGCTAGCGCAAGCGCTTGCGGCCCCTCGCCGTTTTACGTCGTTGACTACGCACTTTGGGAAGGGTGCCCACCACCGCGGCCGCAAGCCCGACAAGAGCGGTCAGGAGCTTGAGGATTTGAATGGCGAGGTCCATTGGCAACTCACCTCCTTTCGCAAGGAGTGGCGCTGCCTAGTGCGCGGTCCCGCCGCCGAGCGTATGGGTGAGTCTACCCGTATACAGAAAACTTGATTCAGCCAACATTATCGAATGGAGCATTGCTGTGCGCGGCTACAGTCCCCGCCGCCAGCGGGCCCCACGGCCGGTGCGTTCGTATGGCTCAAAGCCGGCGGCCGAGAAGCACCGCTGGGACGCGACGTTCCAGTCGTAGATCTCGCCCACGAGGACCTCGCGCCAGCCGAGGCCGCGCGCCCGCTCGCAGAGCGCCTCGACCACGCGCCGCCCCACATGGCGCGACCGCAGGTCTTTCTCGCCTATGACGATGGGGAGGTCATTCGAGCAGAGCGTGACGTCGCCGATCGCTCGCCAACCGCTCTCCGCGCCCTCGTCACGTACCTCGATGTACCAGAGCTCGCCGTGCTCCGACAGCCAGTCGTACATCCGCGCGAGCCGCTCCGGCGTGTAGGGCTCCCGCTTGCCGTCGACCATCCAGAGCGTCTCGGGGTCTTGATACCAGGAGAGCGCCTCGACTGGCGGCGCGTCCAGCTGAACGAGCCGCAGGTCAGGGTCTATGTCAAGCACTTCCGGCGTCATCGGTCTTCTCCTGCAGCCGCTTCTCGAGGCGGCGAATCTCCTCGGTTGCCTCCTCGACCTTCTTCTCGACGTCCGGGACGTCGCAGGGAGGGTCGGGCACGCCCGTGAACCAGATTGATGTCCCGCCGAGCTCATTGAACTTGAGGTACGGCCTGCGAGGAATGTCCATGGCGACTCCTTCTTCACATGAGAGGATTATCGCGCATTTTGCGGCCTCAGATTGGTTGCTCTGGGGCCCGTACGTTGTTGAACGTTGGCGATGACGCCCCAAGTCGCGCGCCTCTGCAACTGAGGGCAACTCCATGGCCATCCTTTGTTATCGGCAGAATAACCATGAGATTTGTTGACTTCTTCGGCGGATAGTTTGCCGATAACGGAAACGGAGCGGGAAGCTCATTCTAGTTTTCGTTTGGGTTGTCACGTTTCACGCGCGGCCGTGTGTAGTAGGTGACGGGATGGCGGCCGCATCCCGGATACGAGAGATGAACGTGCGGAGTCGCAGCCTCGGCGTTCTTCTCGACAGAGTCCTGAGCGTTGGAAGCGTCGAGAAGGATTGCCCGACGAGCCCCTCATCGAGGGCTGCGGGACATGGAGTCCCCGCGTCGGTCGCACCATGACGGTGCGGTCAAGCGTCACTCTTGTGTCGAAAGACCAGTTCGGTCTCCTCCATGGACCCCTCGTCGAAGGTGACCCCAGTTCTCACGAACCCTACGTGTTCGTAGAAACCGAGCGCGGCGGCGTTCGAGGAGAACGCGCTCAGCACGACGTCCCGCTCGCCGATGCACCTGAGGGCGGCGTCAAGGAGCGCGCGGCCGACGCCTCGGCCCTGGAATTCCCGGAGAACATAGAGGTTGCCGACCTCGGCCGCTCCGTCGACGCTGAAGTGCTCGCGGCACCGGTCCGACCAGCTGATGTATCCGACGATTCTCCCGTCGATCTTCGCCACGAGCGTGCGAAGGCTGGTGAGCCGGCGCGTGACGTCCTCGGCGAACTGCGGCGTGATTGTGTCGTTGAGCTCGTCCGGCAGCAGTCCCCGATAGGTCTCCTGCCACGTCTGCGCATGGACTGCCGCCTTCTCCGGAATGTCTTCTGGGGCAAGGGGGAGTGTCTGAATCATGGGTGTTCCCTTCGACGCGTCAATCATAGTGAAGGAAAGGCGTTTGGTAACGCCTGCCGGTGGAAGGTCGCTGTGCGGCCGACACATATGAGTGTCGGCAGGTAGCCATTCTGCCGCACGCCTCCACTGGCCGAGCAGGACTTGCCAGTGTCGGAGCTGCATTGTAGGGTGGTAGCGTACTGTACCCGGCGAAGGGTCGTCATGCTCTAGGTCCTTCTCGACATATCAGTTCCGCCTGATAGGAGAAGACCATGAAGTCGACCATGTCTGCCGCCGCGCGCGACTACGTCCGCGCGTTCTATCGTGATAACCGTCTCAACCTTGCCGCCGCCCTCGCGCTCACGGTGCTCGACGTGCCCGCCGCGCTCGTGGGATCATGGCTGCTCGGCCGCATCATCGACGTCATCGGCACCGGCGACGCCTCCGCGCTCGCGCACCTGGCCGCGCTCTGCGGCGTGTTCCTCGTCGCGTCGCTCGCCGTGAGCCTGGGGATGTACCGCGCCAAGTGCGCCTTTGTCTACCGCGCGCTCGAGCAGTACAAGTCGCTCGCGTTCGAGCGCCTCTCAGAGAAGGGCGTGCGCGCCTTCGCCCGCGAGAACACGGGCAGCTACCTCTCGCTGCTCACCAACGACGTGGCCTCCATCGAGGAGGGCTACCTCAAGCGCGGCTTCCTCATCGTCTACCACGCGCTTTTGCTCGCGGGGTCGCTCGCGATGATGCTCGCGCTCTCGGCGCAGCTCACGGCGGTGGCCGTGGCGCTCAGCGCGGCGCCGCTCGCGGTGTCCGTTGCCATGGGGCGCGAGATGGGGGAGCGCGAGCGGGCGGTCTCGGCCGGCAACGAGCGCTTCGTCTCCCGCCTGCGCGACCTGCTCGCGGGCTTCTCCGTGGTCAAGGCCTTCCGCGCGGAGGCCGAGGCGCGCCGTCTCTTCGACGCGGCCAACGCCGAGGTTGAGGGCCTCAAGCGACGCCGCTACTGGTGGGAGTGCCTGATCGGCGCGGTGAGCGAGAACCTCTGCGGGTCGCTCCTGCAGTTCGGCGTCTTCCTCGCGGGCGCGTGGCTCGCCGTCACGGGCGAGGTCACGGCCGGCACGGTGCTCGTCTTCGTGAACCTGTGCAACTACATCGTCATGCCCATCAACGTGCTGCCGCAGTTCCTGGCGAGCCGCCGGGCCGCCGCCGGCCTCATCGAGAAGCTCGCGAAGGCTGCCGAGAAGAACGAGGCGCGCCGGGGCGAGAGGGTCGGGCGCGACCTCGCGGGCGGCGTCGTGCTGGACCACGTGGGCTTTGCCTACGACGGCGGGGAGCCGGTGCTCTCTGACGTGAGCCTCACGCTCGCCCTGGGCGGGCGCTACGCTCTCGTGGGCGCATCCGGAAGCGGAAAGTCCACACTGCTTAACCTCCTCATGGGCGGGGAGGACGGCTACGCGGGCAGCATCCGCGTGGGCGGACACGAGCTGCGCGACGTCGACGCGGGGAGCCTCTGCGACCTCATGGGCCTCATCGACCAGCAGGTATTCCTCTTCGACGACACGCTCGGAAACAACGTGACGATGTTCCGGGACTTCCCCGAGGCCACCGTGCTGGATGCGTGCCGCCGCGCCGGCCTGGGCGAGCTCGTCGCCGAGAAGGGCCTGGGGTACGAATGCGGCGAGGGCGGCACCAACCTCTCGGGAGGGGAGCGGCAGCGCGTCTCCATCGCGCGGGCGCTGCTGCGAAAGACACCGGTCCTTCTCGTCGACGAGGCGACGTCGGCGCTGGACGCGAGGACGGCCTCCGAGGTGGCAGGAGCGATCCTGGACCTCGAGGGGCCCACGCGCCTGGTGGTGACGCACCGGCTGGAGCCGGCGCTGCTCGCGCGCTACGACGAGTTCTTCGTCCTGCGCGAGGGCCACGTGGTCGAGCGGGGCACCTACGCCGCGCTCACGGCCGCGGGTGGCTACTTCGCCGGCCTCTGCGCCGTGGCGGGGGAAAGCGGGCCTTCGGGGCCTCGTTGTCCGGGCTGATTCTCGCCGAGGAAAATAGATTACAAATTTATTACATGGAAAACCATGTAGCAATCGGGGCCAAATGGGCGGAATCGCCCCCTGGGGGCCTGTTGCTACATGGTTTTGAATGTAATGAATATTCCAATTAACCGAGACGAGGGGATGGAGGACGGCGCTGACGAGAAGGACGATGTGTCCGGAGGATATCAGCCCGAGCCCGCGTGTCGCCAACCGTGCAAAGGGGACAGTCCCCTTTGCACGGTCAAACGGTTTCGTGACAAGCTGCCTCAGTGTTCCTGTCACAACCGTGCGACGGAGGCGCTCCTCGTGCATCTCGCGCGGAAAACCATGCAACTCGTGCGGAATCTCTCAGCGCCCGCCACGCGCGTCGTATCACATACTGGACGTGAAAGGATGTGATACGACGTGCAAGAGACGAAAGCTGCTGTGGGGGCTCAACGCCGCTATGGCTTTGGGAGCAACGTCGCGAAGCTCCTTCGCTGGCTTGTCCGCATCTGCGGGCCAGGAGCGCTCGTCGTGTGCGCGCTGGACGTTGCCGCAGGCGTGACGCAGCCGTTCCTTGCGGCCGCGCTCCCCAGCGTCGTGGTCGCGGCGCTCACGTCCGGCGCGGAGCCGCTCGTCGCGCTTGCGCTCGTGGCCGGCGCGGCTGCCCTGCTTCAGGCGCTCGTGGTGCTCAAGACCTGGACGCAGGCCAAGTCAAACTGGTACTACGTGCTCACTCGCGTCTGGGGCGGTCTCGACCTCTGCCGGGACGCCCTTGTCGCGGACTACCGCTACATAGAGAGCGACGAGGCGCACAAGAAGCTCGACCTCGCCACCCGCGCGTTTTTCAACGACAGCTCCATGGGCGTTGAGGAGGCGCTGCGCCGGCTCTTTGCAGCAGTTGGTGGGGCGCTCGGCATGGTGGCGTACGCGGCGGTCATCGGCGCGTTTGTCCCGTGGCTGCTCGTGCCGCTCGTGCTGCTCACCGTTGCCTCCATCGCGGCAAACCGCTGGGCAAACGAGAAGAGCTATGCCGTCATGGACGACGAGTTCGCCGCAAGCGAGGCCTTTGAGTACCTCAGACGGCAGGCGCTCGATTCCGCCAACGGCAAGGACATCCGCCTCTACCGCATGAGCGCGTGGTTCAAGCGCGCCTTCGCTCAGGTGCTCGACCGCAACGTGGAGCTCAGGGACATCGAGTACGGGGCCTTCGAGCGGGCGGGGTACGTAGCGGCCGTCTGTGCCTTCGTCCGTGACGGCGTCTCCTATGCCGCGCTCATCTGGCTTCTCTTTGCGGGTCTGATTGGCCTTCCGGAGTTTCTGCTGCTCGCGGGCATGGTCTCCGGCTTTGGCACCTGGATGCAGGCCGCCTTTGACAGCCTCTCAGAGCTCGCGGTCCAGCTGCGTCACGTAAGTGCCTATCGAGAGGTCCACGACGACTGCATCCCCGCCGTCAGCGGCACAGGCGCCGCCCCCAACCCCGGACGGGCGCATGAGATTCGCCTCGACCACGTGTCCTTCTCGTATGACGGCAAGGCGGACGCGGTGCATGACCTCACCCTCACTATTCGCTCTGGCGAGAGGATCGCCCTCGTGGGCGTCAACGGCGCGGGCAAGACCACTCTCGTGAAGCTCCTCTGCGGGCTCTATCGTCCCACGTCCGGTGCCATCTACCTCGACGGCGTCGACGTTGCCTCCATCGATCCCCGGAGCCTGTGGCGCGAGTTCTCGGTGGTCTTCCAGGACTGCTTTCCCTTCTCGTTCACGGTCGCGGACAACGTGAGCTGCTCGTCGAGCGAGAAGGACGTGGACCTCGCGCGCCTGGACGCGTGCCTTGCCCAGGCGGACCTTGCCGAGAAGGTCACGGGACTGCCGCACGGCACGGCAACCTATCTCGGACAGGACGTGGACCCCAAGGGCGTCTCGCTCTCCGGTGGCGAGACCCAGCGGCTTATGCTCGCCCGCGCGCTCTACAAGGGAGCGCCCGTGGTTCTTCTCGACGAGCCGACCGCGGCGCTCGACCCGCTGGCTGAGCGCCAGATGTACGAGCGCTATGACGAGCTCACGGCGGGCAAGACGAGCGTCTTCATTTCTCACCGGCTCTCGTCCACGCGCTTCTGCGAGCGGATTCTCTACATGGAGGACGGTCGCGTGGTCGAGCAGGGCACGCACGACGAGCTCATGGCCGCTGCAGGCGGCTACGCCCGCATGTTCGAGACCCAGGCACGCTACTACGAGGACGGCGTGCAAAAGGGACAGTCACTTTTGCACGGGGGAGGCGACGAGGATGCTGAGTAGTCTGGCGTTTCACAGGACGGGCCTTCGGCTGCTCGGCCTCGTGCGCAAGATCGACCCGGCGCTGCTGCCGGTGAGTCTCATCTACGCGCTCACTCAGGTGGCGGGCATCTACGTGGGACTTGCGCTCACGGCTGGGCTCGTGGACGCGCTCGTGGCGCTCGAGCTCCGCAGGACCGTGGTCTATGCTGCGGCGCTCGTGGCGACGTCCTTTGTGGTCTCATGCGTCTGCGCGCGCTGCAAGCGTCGTGCGACGGTCGGTGGCATGCGATGTGCCTGGCGCTTCAGCCTCATGCTGCGCGAGAAGGCGCTCTCGCTCTCCTACGAGACCGCCGAGGACCCCAAGCTTGCCGAGCGGATCGCCTACATCGAGCGGACCGCCCAGATGCACGGCAGCATCGGCACGCTCCCGCGCTTCTATCGCGACCTCATTGGGGCGGCTGTCAACATGCTCACCTGCGTCTCGCTCGTGGTGGCGCTTGCGTTTGCGCAACCCGTGTCGGCGGGCGTGCTCGGCGTCGTTGCATCGCCCGCGGTCTCGGTGCTGTTGCTGGCGCTCGTCCTTCTCGTTGCGCTCGTCGGAAACACGCTGGTGGGCCGCTTTCGCGCGCGTCTCCTGGACTGGGTTACGAGCACGCACTCATCCGTCGAGAACCGCATCATGTACCTGCTCAACCTCGTGCTCTTTGACCGTCGCGTTCCCAAGGTTGCCCGCATCTACGACATGGGCGACATGCTCATGCGCAACCTCGAGAAGAACCAGCGGGCCTCGCTGGAGTACTTCGATCGGTGGATTTCTAGCGAGCGACGAATCGACGTGGGTACGAGCGCCGTCAACGCCGCCTTCACGGTTGCCTCCTATGCGCTCGTGGCGGTGAAGGTCCTTGCTGGCGCCATCACCGTGGGTGCGTTCACGCAGTACGCGGGCGCGCTCGCGCAGTTTGGCGCGGCGTACACGGCGCTTGTGTCCAACAACGGCGACCTGCGCCAGTGCTGCGGCTACCTGCAGGAGTTTCTCGACTTCATGGACATGGAGGACCCGCGCCCAGCAGGCTCCATCCCGGTAGAGAAGCGCGACGACGGGCAGTTTGAGCTCGCCTTCGAGCACGTGAGCTTCCGCTATCCCGGGACGGACGCCTGGGTGCTGCGCGACGTCAACCTCAGGATTGACACGCTGGGCAAGCTCGCCGTGGTGGGCCCCAACGGCGCGGGCAAGACGACCTTCATCAAGCTGCTCTGCCGGCTCTACGACCCCACGGAGGGGCGCATCACGCTGAACGGCGTGGACATCCGCAAGTACGACGAGGAGGAGTACCGCGACCTCTTTGGGGTGGTCTTCCAGGACTTCAAGCTCTTCGCGTTTCCCGTGTGGGAGAACCTGGCGGCGGGCTACGAGCGCGACGATGCGCGCCTGTGGAAGGCGCTCGCTCAGGCCGGGGCGGACGACCTCGTGCACACGTGGCCCGAGGGGCTGGAGACGCGCCTCTACAAGGACCTGGGCGACGGCGTGACGCCGTCGGGCGGCGAGGCACAGAAGCTCGCGCTGGCCCGCGCGCTCTACAAGGACGCGCCGGTCGTGATCCTGGACGAGCCCACGGCGGCACTCGACCCCATCTCCGAGGCAGAGGTCTACGCGGGGTTTGACCGCATGGTTGAGGGTCGTACGGCAATCTACATCTCGCACCGCATGAGCAGCTGCCGGTTCTGCGACGACATCATCGTCTTTGACGGCGGATGTGTCGTGGAGCGCGGCTCGCACGAGGAGCTTCTTGCCGAGCATGGACTCTACGCCCAGCTCTGGGACGCCCAAGCGAGCTACTATGTGTGAAAAGGGGACGTGTTTTTTCGCGCAGAGTTTTTTGGACAGGTCGGCAGGGCGCACGCCACGCTGAACTCCGAGCAAAAACCTGTCCCAAAAACTCTGCGCGAAAAAACACGTCCCCTTTTCACAGGTCGTGAGGGGAGGGGAGAAGGACGTGCTGCGCGTTGCCGTCGTCGATGACGAGGAAGCGGCCCGAGAGCTTTACGGCGCGCTCGCGCGTGACTGGGCTCGGCACCGCGGCGTTGAGGCGGAGATCGTGGCCTTTGCGTCCGCCGAGCAGCTGCTCTTCTCGCTCGACGACGCGTCGTGCGACATCGCGCTCCTCGACATCGAGATGCCCGGGCTAGACGGCATGGCCCTCGCCCGCGAGCTGCGTTCCCGCGGCGAGCGCGCGCAGATCGTGTTCGTGACCGGCATCATCGACCACGCGCTCGACGGCTACGACGTGGACGCCGTCTCCTACCTCCTCAAGCCCGTGCGGTCCGAGAAGCTCGACGCGGCGCTCGACCGGGCGCTCGACCGCGTGGGGCGAGAAGAGCCCGTGCTCGTGGTCGAGTCGGCGGGCGAGACGAGCCGCGTTCCCCTCACGCGCGTCTGCTTCCTCGAGGCGCGCGGTCACGACACGCTGGTCACGCTCGCGGACGGCACGCGACTCGTCTCCATGCGGGGCATCGCCCGGCTGGAGGTCGAGCTCTCTCGGATGTCGGGCCTCTTTCTCAAGACGCACCGCTCCTACCTCGTGAACCTCCCGCACGTGCGGCGCATCACGCGACGTGACGTGGAGATGGACACGGGCGACATGCTCCCCGTCGCGCGCGGGCGCTGGGAGGAGCTCAATCGTGCGTGGCTCGCGTGGTGTCGGGGGACGCTCGCATGATCGCGCTCGCGGCACAGGCGTCGCTTCTCGTCGTGTATGCGTCGTACGTTCGCGGGCTCGGACGCCTTCATGCGGGGCGTTGCGCGTGGGCGGTCGCGCTTGCCATCTGCGCGGCCGCGCTTGCCTGCGGATGGTTTGGCGGTGAGCTCTGGTCCTGGGTGCTCACGGGCACGGCCGCGGACCCGCTCGCCGGCGGCGTCCCCTGGGGCGTCCCCGTCGCATGGGCCGTGACGACGCTTGTCCTCACGCTGCTCGACGCCTTCTTCGACGAGGAGCCCTTCTCGCTCATGTGGGCTCCCGTCGCGGCGCCGGGCGCGCTGGTCTGCGTCCTTCTCGCCTGCGCCGTCGGCCTGGGCGGGGGCGTCGCGTCGGCCGATGTTGCCGCAGCGCTCGTTGGCGCGCCGCTCTGGCTGATGTTCGCGCTCGGCGCGCGCCGGCGGGGGAGCGCGAGCCTCCGCGAGACGGTCCTTCTCGCCTGCGTGCTCGCGCTCTGCTCGGTCGCGGTCGCCCTGGCAGGGCCCATGGTCGCGGCGGGCGCGCTCGCGGTGGAGCTTCTCGTCTACCTGCTGCTCACGGGTGGCTTCGAGCGTCTGCGCCGCGGCTTCGAGAGCTCGACGGAGCGCTTCCAGCAGGAGGTCCTCTCGCGCCAGTACGACGAGATCCGCGGCATCTACCTGGACATGCGCGGCTGGCGGCACGACTATCACAACCACCTGCAGGTCATGAAGGCCGACCTTGCGGCGGGGCACCTCGACAAGCTCTCCGCCTACCTTGACGACCTCGAGCGCGACCTCGATCGCGTGGACACCTACGTCAAGTCCGGCAACCTCATGGTGGACGCCATCCTGAACTCCAAGCTCAGCCTTGCCGAGAAGGGCGGCGTGGGCGTGACCTGCAAGGCCGTGGTTCCCGAGTCGCTCACGGTTGACGACGTGGACCTCTGCGTGATCTTGGGGAACCTCCTCGATAATGCGCTCGAGTCCTGCGCGAAGCTGCCTGCGGGCGAGCGCTGGCTGCGCGTCTACCTGGCCGCGCGGGGCGCGCAGCTCTACGTGAGCATCCAGAACTCCGCCGTGGAGGATCCCAGCTTCAACGCGCGCAACTACATCTCGGAGAAGCGCGGCAACCACGGCCTGGGCATGAAGCGCGTGGCGGCCGTCGTAGACAAGTACGAGGGGTTCCTCAACCTGGCCAACGAGCCCGGCATCTTTGCCGCTGAGGTCAGCCTTCCGCTGTAGCGAGCGTTGCCAGTGCGAAACGATGCGGATGATGGCGGTAGCATCGAATCATTTTTTATTACATGGAAAACCATGTAGCAATCGGGGCCAAATGGGCGGAATCGCCCGGCTGGGGCCTGTTGCTACATGGTTTTGAATGTAATAAATTACGCAACCAGCTGAGGGGAGGGGCGGAGGACGGCGGCGGGCGGAGGGCGGCGCCGACGGGAGGACGCCGCCGACGGGAGGGCGATGCCGAGCGGAGGGCGGCGCTGACGAGAAGGGCGACGCGTCCGGAGGATGCGACCATGTGCCCGCGCGTCACCAACCGGGCGGCTCGGCGTGTTCGACAATCTTCTCGAGGTGGTCGGCTTGGACTGCCGAGAAGGGCCTTGGGGGTGACCGTCATGGAGCTGACGAGGAGCCATCGTCGGGTGGTCGTTGCCGCACTCTGCGGGCTGGCCGCGCTCGCGTGCCTTGTCTGGTGCGTCGCGTCTCCGGTCCGCCGCCCGCTCAAGGACCTCCGCGTCGATGAGGTGGCGTCCGTGCGCCTCACGGATAACCATGGCCTCACCGACGCCACACTTGGCAACGAGGACCGCGAGTACGTCGCCGGCCTGATCTCGGACCTGGCGGGCACGCGCGCTGACGGGCGGCTGCAGGACATGTCCGGCACCGAGCCCGTCTTCATCGTCGAGACCACGACGAGGGGCACGATCGAGGTGTCTGTCGTCGCCGGGTTGTCCTACTTCACGGTCGGAGGGACGCCGTATCACGAGGCCTTCGGGACGTCTGTGGCCCAGAGGCTCGAAGAGGTGTACCGGAGGTACTGCGACTGGTAGGCGGCGCCTATACATGCCGGCAGGGAGTGCCGGTCGAATTGACGCAAGGCGACGAGAAGTGCCGGGTCCTTCCCGACATTTGCCGATAAGTGCCGGCTTGAGGTGCCCGGCATGCCGACACTCATACGTGCCGGCAGGGCGGCCTACATGCTGGCGGATGGTCGCCTGGCTGTCGGCACGGGGTGTCGTCCGCGGCGGGTCTCGCGAGAAAGGCTGTCAGGTTCTGCCGGGGCGCGTGTGGTATAGGTGACGGGGCAACACCGGTTGCGCCCCGCCGGCCGTATCCGAAGACCCGAATGAAGGAGGTGGGCCGTGACCGACGTGCCCGCCGCGCCAGACCGCGACCCAGAGCGGCTCGTGCGCGCCTATGCGGACCTCGTGCTGCGGGTGTGCTACACCTACCTGCGCTCGACGGCCGATGCCGAGGACGTCTGCCAGGACACCCTCATCAAGCTGGTGTGCCGCGAGGAGCCGTTCCGGGATCTCGACCACGAGCGCGCCTGGGTGGTGCGCGTGGCGTCCAACGCGTGCAAGAACCTGCTGCGCGACCGCGGCGCCCATCCGGAGGTGAACCTGGACGAGGTGCCCGAGCCGCCCTCCGGCGACGCGGTCGACGAGAGGGCGCTCCGACGGCGCGACGGCCGAGTGCTCGACGCCGTCATGGCGCTCCCGCTGCCGCAGCGCGAGGCCGTGTTCCTGCACTACTACGCGGGCTATGGGGCCCGTGCCATTTCCGAGCTGGCGGGCGTGAGCGAGAACGCCGTCCACCAGCGCCTGAGCCGCGCGAGGGCGCAGCTCAGGGAGACCCTGAAGGGAGACTACGATGAGTTCCCCGCTTGATTCCTACACCTCGTCCCTCGACGAGCTCCGCTTTTCCAATGAGGCCAAGGCTCGCATGGCCGACGACCTGCGCGCCGTCGCCTGCGAGCGCGACGCCCGGTCCGGGCGCGCGGCGGAGGTGCTGAGCATGCCCGCCGCGCCCCGCGCCCATCGTCGCGGCCGCTGGCTGCGCGTCGCCGCCGTGCTGGCGCTCGCCCTCGTGCTGGGCGGGGGAGGGACCGTCGCCGTGGCGGCGGGCGTCATCCCGAACCCCGCCAACGTGCTCTCCGACATATTCGGAGGCGCGCCGGCCCAGACCGAGCTGCTCGACGACGTGGGGCATCCCATCGGCGCGAGCGCGACCTCCAATGGCGTCACCGTCACCGCGGAGGCCGTGATCGGCGACCGGGCCAACTACACCGTCGTCTACGCCATCGAGCTCGACGACCCCTCCGCGCTGGAGGGCCTGACGCCCAACGAGAACGGCCTGCTCCCCCTCATCGCCGACGCGTCGATCTACGTGGACGGTGCCATGTCGGGCGGCGGCGGGGCCTACTTCTACGATGACGACCCCACGGACAACGTCATCCAGTACGTCGAGACGATGTCCGTCAACACGTGGGACGGCTCCGGGATCATCGGGCGCACGGCGCGCTTCTCGATGCGCGGCATCCGCGCCTTCACCGAGGAGGGCGACAAGGGCACCATCGCGTCCGGCGAGTGGGACCTCAAGTTCGAGATGAACTACGTGGACACCACCGTCGACCTGTCCGCGGGGCAGACGACCACCTGGCAGGGCGCGGGCGTCACGGTCGACGCCGTGGCGGTCTCCTCCGTCGGCATCACGGTTGACTACACGATCGACCGCCAGATCGGCGACCTCGGCCCCTCGGGGCAGCTGAGCGACGAGGCGCAGGCCAAGCAGGACGCGGTACTGGGCCTCCCCGTCACCGTGACCTTCGCGGACGGCAGCACGTTCGACGCCACGAGCGCCAACTCCACCGCCGAGGAGCGCGGCGACGGCACGAGCGCGGTCGCGAAGAGCGCCACCTACGACCGCATCGTGGCCGCGGACGACATCGTGAGCGTGACGGTGGGCGACGTGGTGATCCCCGTCGGCGCAGCGTAGCGCATCCGGTCGCGGGCGGACCGTCCTTCTCGGCCCGCCCGCTCCTCTCGCCCGCACTTCTCGCCCGTTCCTCTCTTCGTGTCGAGCGGGCCAACATCAAATCTCTCCGCGGCGTTCTGGCACTTTCGTGGTCTCCTGCGGCCTTGAAAGCGCCAGAACGCCGCGGAGAGATTTGATGCGCCGGACCGGGCGCGCGGCGAGAAGAACGTGGAGACGCGTGAAATATCCAGCGCTGACGGGGTATCCTCTAGAAGTTTGGTATATTCATAAGGCTGTGCAACCTGCGGGCGTGGTGGAACTGGTAGACACGCTGGATTTAGGTTCCAGTGGGGGAGACCCCGTGAAGGTTCGAGTCCTTTCGCCCGCACCAGCACAAACGGCACGCACGGCGGGGCAAGCCCGCCCGCACGAGACACTGGAGGAACGTTGAAGATCACCGTCACCGCTGAGAAGCCGATCGACGACAAGATGGCCGCCACGGTCACCGTCCCGGCTGCCGATGTCGACAAGGCCATCGCCAAGACCTACAAGGACATCGCCAAGAAGTACAACTTCCAGGGCTTCCGCCGCGGCCACGCGCCGCGCCCGGTGATCGACGGCATCATCGGCCGCGAGTCCGTGCTCGCCCAGGCCACCAACGACCTGCTGAACGTCGTCGAGCCCATGATGCTCGAGGAGCTCGACGTCACCCCCGTCGGCCGCGTGAGCTTCGGCGAGGAGGGCGCTGACCCCCAGCTCGCCTCCCAGGGCTCCGAATACGTCGTCACCGCCACCATCGGCGTGCGCCCGACCTGCGAGCTCGAGAGCTATGACGCCCCCGAGATCAACCTCCCGCCCGAGGAGGCCACCGAGGCCGAGATCGACTGGCAGATCAACCAGCTCCTCACCTATCAGGTGACCTACGAGGACGTCGAGGAGGACCGCGCCGCCGAGCCCGGCGACGTCGTCTCCGTTGACATCGAGAACGTCGATGGCGCGGGGCACCTCGCGGGCAAGAACCGCCTGCTCGCGCTTGACGGCCAGCAGGTTCCCGAGCAGCTCCAGGAGGGCATCGTCGGGATGAAGAAGGGCGAGGAGAAGGCCATCGAGTGGACGCACACCCACGTCCACGAGGGCGAGGAGCACTCCCACACCTTCTCCGTCAAGGTGACCCTCAACGGCATCAAGAAGGCCGTCACCCCCGAGCTCGACGACGAGGTCGCCAAGAAGTTCGGCTTCGATGACGTCGCCGCGTTCCGCGCCGCCGTCAAGGAGGAGATCGAGGGCGACAAGAAGACCACGATCCCCAACCTCAAGGAGGACCGCGTCGTCGAGGCCATGGGCAAGGTGCTCAAGCTCGAGACCGTGCCCGAGGCCTATCAGAACGAGATCTTCAACGAGCTCGCCTCCGAGTTCCTCGCCCAGCTCCAGCGCCAGAACGTCTCCCTCGACATGTTCCTGCGCGCCCGCGGCCTGAAGTCCGACGACTTCATCGCCGACCTGCGCGTCCAGGCCGAGGAGCGCGCCCGCCAGTCGCTCGCCCTCGACGCCGTGGCCGCCAAGCTCGGCCTCGAGGCCACCGAGGACGACGTCCGCGCCGAGTTCGAGCGCGCGGGCGTGGAGGACGTCGACGCCTCCGTCAAGCAGTGGCGCGAGGAGGGCCGCCTCCCGGCCATCCGCGACTCCATCCGCCGCACCAAGGCCCTCGACTGGCTCGTCGAGAACGCCAAGGTGAACGTCGTTGACGAGGTTGCCGAGCGCGCCGCGGAGGGCGAGAAGGACGACGAGGCCGCCGACGCCGAGTAAGTCCCGCTCATCAGGCATCGAAGCGCCCCGGGCGAGCACGCCTCGTCCGGGGCCTTCTACAAGAAACGGAGACCACATGCACCAGCCCACCAACATCCCGCTCATCCCGTACGTGGTCGAGCAGACCCCGCGCGGCGAGCGCAGCTACGACATCTACTCGCGCCTGCTCAGCGACCGCATCGTGTTTCTCGGCGAGGAGGTCACGCGCGACTCGGCGAACCTCGTGATCGCCCAGCTCCTGCATCTCGAGAGCCAGGACCCCGACAAGGACATCGCGCTCTACATCGACTCCCCGGGCGGCGACGTCTACGCCGGCCTCGGCATCATCGACACGATGAACTTCATCAAGCCCGACGTCTCCACCATCTGCGTGGGCATGGCCGCCTCCATGGGCGCCGCCATCCTGGCCTGCGGCGCCAAGGGCAAGCGCCTGGCGCTCCCCAACTCGATGGTCCTCATCCACCAGCCGAGCTCGGGCGTCTCCGGTCAGCAGACCGACATCCAGATCGTCGCCGACGAGACCCGCTGGATCCGCCAGCGCCTGAACGAGATCCTCTCGGAGGCCACGGGCCAGCCCATCGAGAAGGTCAACGCCGACACGGAGCGCGACAACTACATGCGTGCCTCCGAGGCGTGCGCCTACGGCCTCGTCGACAAGGTCATCTCGTCCCGCGCCGACCAGACCCAGGAGTAGCTCGATGCCTAGCTTTGATCAGGGAGGCCCCGGCTTCTCCAACGAGATGCACTGCTCGTTCTGCGGCAAGAGCCGCAGCCAGGTGAGCAAGCTCATCGCCGGCCCGGGCGGCGTCTTCATCTGCGACGAGTGCGTGCACGCGTGCACCGACATGATCGACGAGGCCGACGTCGAGGCCGCGGAGGCCCTCGAGGAGGTGCCCGAGGAGGCTCCGATCAAGAACCTCCCCACGCCGCATGAGATCTACGACGAGCTCTCGCAGTACGTCATGGGCCAGGAGCAGGCCAAGCGCGCCATGAGCGTGGCGGTCTACAACCACTACCGCCGCATCCTCTCCGGAAACGACGAGGTCGCCGAGGGCGAGGAGGAGGTCGAGATCGCCAAGAGCAACATCTTGCTCCTGGGCCCCACGGGCACCGGCAAGACGCTGCTCGCGCAGACGCTCGCGCGCTTTCTCGAGGTGCCCTTCGCCATCGCCGACGCCACCACCCTCACCGAGGCCGGCTACGTGGGCGAGGACGTGGAGAACATCCTGCTCAAGCTCATCACCGCCGCCGACGGCGACGTGGAGCGCGCGCAGGTGGGCATCGTCTACGTGGACGAGATCGACAAGATCGCCCGCAAGGCCGAGAACCTCTCCATCACGCGCGACGTCTCGGGCGAGGGCGTGCAGCAGGCGCTCCTCAAGATCCTCGAGGGCACCGAGGCGAGCGTTCCCCCGCAGGGCGGCCGCAAGCACCCCCAGCAGGAGCTCATCCGCATCGACACCACGAACATCCTCTTCATCTGCGGCGGCGCCTTCGTTGGCCTGGACAAGATCGTGGCCGACCGCATCGGCAAGAAGGGCATCGGCTTTGCCGCCGAGGTCGGCCGCAACGCCGAGAAGGACGAGGACTACCTCATGGAGCAGGTCATGCCGCAGGACCTGCACAAGTTCGGCATGATCCCCGAGTTCCTCGGGCGCATCCCCGTGATCACCGCCACGCGCGAGCTCACCGAGTCCGACCTCGTGAGCATCCTCACGCAGCCGAGAAACGCCCTCGTCAAGCAGTATCGCCGCATGTTCGAGCTCGAGGGCGTGGAGCTGGTCTTCGAGGACGACGCGCTCGAGGAGATCGCCCGCCAGGCCATCGCCCGCGGCACGGGCGCCCGCGGCCTGCGCGCCATCTGCGAGGCGACGCTCCAGGACACGATGTTCGACCTGCCGAGCGACCTCGACATCACCAAGGTCATCGTCACCAAGGAGTCCGTCGGCGGGGGAGAGTCGCCGAGGATCGTGACCACCGCTCACGGCAAGCACCGCATCGCGTAAAAGGGGACGGGTTTTTCCTCTCAGAGCTTTTGGGACAGGCCCGGGGCGATACAGCCCCGGGCCTGTCCCAAAAGCTCTGAGAGGAAAAACCCGTCCCCTTTTACAGGTTGGCGCCACCGAGGCGCATGTAGGTCTTGATGACGGCGCCGCGCCGCTTGGTCCCGGCGGGGCAGGTCTTGTCGAACGCCGGCATGATGCCCTTGTAGAGCACGATGACCTGCAGGCGCTTGGCGAGCCCCGCCGCCGAGGCGCGCGACTCCTCGAGCTGCCCGCGGATCTCGTCAAGATAGGGCGAGTGCATCGCGTATCGCCAGAAGAGGTCGGCCCCGTCCGCGTCCGGGTAGAGCCAGGGGCGGTTGTCGGGTCCCGCGAAGTGGACGATTGAGGGGTCCGACGCGGCCTCCTCGTACTCGGCGCGCACGTCGGCGGGCGCGTTGGCGACGATGTGGGTGCGGCGCAGGTGCTGCCAGTCCATGAGGTAGTTCCAGCGCATGTGCACACGCACGTAGTTGCCGTTCACCACCTTGTTGAGGACGTCCTGGTCGAGCCAGCGCCACATGCGCTCGGTCGAGAGGGCGAGGAAGCGCTCGGGGGAGACGGTGCGGCGCAGCTCGGCGAGGTTCATGAGGATGACGCCCGCCTGGAAGTAGTCGTGCGGGTCGTCCATCCCGAGCTCGTTCTTGAGATAGGGACCGACGGACGGGTCGTAGCCCTCGATCTGGCCGATCGTGTCCGCGTCGCGCGTCGCGGCGAGCGGGTAGCCGGTGACGTCGACGTCGAAGAGCTTGGCGACGTCGTCGTCGACGATGAGGTCGGAATCCAGGTAGATTGCCTTGTCCACATTGGGGAGAAGCTGCGGGGCGAGCAGGCGGAAGTAGGTCTCGGGCCTGAAGTGCCCGTGGTGGGGGAGCTTGATGTCGCCGAGCGCGGCGTCGACGTCAAGAAAGCCGATGCCCACGTTATCCGAGGTCGCCTGGCGCGTGAGCGTGATCATGCTCGCCGGGGAGATGTTTCTCGTGAGCACCACGATGTCGTAGCGGCGCTCCGGACTCGCGTTCTCGATGATCGACTGCGTCGCGACGGAGAGGTAGGGGACGAAGTTCTCGCTGCACGCGAAGACGATGACGACGTCGGTCAGCGGCAGGTCGAGGTCCCCCGACGTGCTCGCAAGCATGGTCGAGGAAATGGGGTTCTTGACGTGCGGGTTCCTCACGCGCGTCGTCTTGCGGAGTGGTCTCATGGGCCTTCCCGTCAGGTCGGCAAATTCGCTCCGTCAACTCTACCATGGGCGTGCCACCGGCGTCAGGCTTATTTGGCACGCGCACGAGGCGCGCCAAATAAGCCTGACGCCGGTGGCACGCCCAGGGCGGCGCCGTTGGCGGCGAGAAGAACGCGCAGCTCGCTCGCTTCCATGCCGCGCGCCAAGGCGATGGCGGCCACGGAGGGCCCGAGCGAGCCCACGATGTCAGAGGCGCCCTCGGCCGAGCCCTCGGAGGGAGGGAGGTCCGTCTCCGTCAGCAGGCGCTCTATGGGCAGGACCCGCGCGTACTCACGCCCGCGTCGCGTCGCGAGCGCGCGCTCGCCGAACGAGAAGAGGCAGCCCAGCCGGACCGCGCGCCAGAGCTCGTCCGACGAGCCGGAGAACCAGTGCAGCACGCAGCGACAGCTCTCGGCAGCGCCCGTTCGCTCGAGAACGTCCAGCGCCGCACCGGCCGAGCGAACCGCGTGCACCGAGAGGACCTTGGGGGCGTCGAGCGGGCTCGTATCGGCGCAGACGCGGCAGACGCGCTCGAAGGCCCCGAGTTGCGCTTCCCACGTCGCCGCATGGCGCGGTGCGGCGTCGAGCCCCACCTCGCCGACCCAGCGGATTCCCGGAAGCAGCTCGCAGAGCGCATCGGCGTCCGAGGCGTCGCGCACCCACCAGGGATGGAGCCCGGCCGCAAGCGCCACGTTCTTCTCGCTTCCCAACGTGGCGTGGCAGGCGCGGAACTCGTCAGGCGTCACCGTGACGGCAAGAAGGCCAAGGTCCTTCTCGGCGGCCGCGCGCGCCACGGCGGCGGGGTCGGAAAACCATCCCAGATGGCAGTGTGCGTCAATCCACATGCGCGCCCTCCTCCCTGCGATGATACCTCCCGCGTTTGCTCGTGCAAACTCGGGGCGGGAGCTCCGGGCGGGACGCGGGCGCCAGGGGGGCGCTCCGGGATGGGGCGCAGCTCGCCGCCGGCGCCGGGTCGGTGGGAGTCGCCGCAGCGCAGGGCGGCCGCCACCGCCCTCCCGAACGCCCGCGTGCTATCCTGTACGTTTGACATGAACGCGACCGGGAGAGGATGCCCCGTGGAAGAGATGCCCAAGAACTACGACCCCCAGACCGCCGAGCCCGAGCTCATCGAGCGCTGGATGAGCGCCGGCTGCTACCAGCGCTCCAAGGGAGTGGGGGACTGCACCGTCGTCATCCCGCCGCCCAACGTGACGGGCATCCTGCACATGGGCCACGCGATGGACGACTCCATCCAGGACGCTTACGTGCGCTACGCCCGCATGCGCGGACGCTCCACGCGTTGGATCCTAGGCACCGACCACGCGGGCATCGCCACGCAGACCAAGGTTGACAAGAAGCTCAAGAGCGAGGGCGTGAGCCGCCTGGAGATCGGGCGCGAGAAGTTCCTCGACGCCTGCTGGGACTGGACGCGCGAGTACGGCGGCACGATCGTCTCCCAGATCAAGCGCATGGGCTGCTCGATCGACTTCTCCGACGAGAAGTTCACGATGAGCCCCGAGTTCTCCCGTGCGGTGCGCAAGGTCTTCTGCGACTGGTACCACGACGGCCTCATCTACCGTGGCAAGCGCATCGTCAACTGGTGCCCGAGCTGCTGCACCGCCATCTCTGACGACGAGGCTGAGTACCAGGATGAGAAGGGCCACCTGTGGTACCTCCAGTACCCGCTCGTGGAGCCCGTTGACGGCATCGACCACATCACGGTTGCCACCACGCGCCCCGAGACCATGCTCGGCGACACGGGCGTGGCCGTCTCTCCGCAGGACCCCGAGAAGGCCAAGCTCGTGGGCAAGATGGTGTGCCTGCCCATCGTGGACCGCGAGATCCCGATCTTCTCCGACTGGCACGTGGACGCCGGCTTTGGCACGGGCTTCGTCAAGGTCACGCCCGCGCACGACCCCAACGACTACGCGATGGGCCAGGCTCACGACCTGCCGCAGATCAACATCTTCGACGAGCATGCCGTCGTCGTGGACGGCTACGGCGAGTTCTCCGGCATGAACCGCGACCAGTGCCGCGAGGCCGTGGTGGCGTGGTTCGAGGAGCATGGCCTGCTCGAGAAGGTCGAGGAGCTCGACCACTCCGTCATGCACTGCTACCGCTGCAACACCGCGCTCGAGCCCTGGCTCTCCGAGCAGTGGTTCGTTGCTGTGGACAAGCTCAAGGAGCGCGCCACGCAGGTCGTGCGCGACGGCGAGGTCAAGTTCCACCCCGAGCGCTGGACCCAGACCTATCTCACCTGGATGGACAACCTCAAGGACTGGTGCATCTCGCGCCAGCTCTGGTGGGGCCACCGCATCCCGGTCTTCTACTGCGAGGACTGCGGCTGGGAGGACGCCCTCATGGAGGACACGGACGTCTGCCCCAAGTGCGGCGGTCGCCACGTGCGCCAGGACGAGGACGTGCTCGACACGTGGTTCTCGAGCCAGCTGTGGACCTTCGCCACGCAGGGCTGGCCGGATGACACCTCCGAGCTCGCCGATCACCATCCCACCAAGGTCCTCGTGACCGCGCGCGACATCATCGCCCTCTGGGTGGCGCGCATGATCATGAGCTCGCTCTACTTCACCGGCGAGGTGCCTTTCCACGACGTCTACATCTATGCCACGATCCTGGCCAAGGACGGCAGCCGCATGTCCAAGTCCAAGGGCAACGGCGTCGACCCGATGGAACTTATGGAGAAGTACGGCGCGGACGCCATGCGCTACAACCTTCTCACGCTCATCACCAACAACCAGGACGTCAAGTTCGACGCCAACATCGACAAGAAGACGCACAAGCTCATCGACAGCCCGCGCACCGAGCAGGCTCGCGGCTTTGTGACCAAGATCTGGAACGCGAGCCGCTTCGTCCAGATGAACCTCGAGGGCTACGAGCCGGGCGCGCCCGCCGCCGTGACGCCGGAGGACGCGTGGATGCTGTCGCGCCTGGCGCGCGCCGTCGCGCACGCCACCGAGCAGCTGGAGACCTACGCCTTCGGCGACTACGCCCGCGAGATTCAGAGCTTCTTCTGGGGCGACGTCTGCGACTGGTACATCGAGCTCTGCAAGAGCCGCCTGCTCGACGGCGCGCCCGCCGAGCGCCTGCAGGTCCAGCGCAACCTCGTCTTCGTGCTCGACACCTGCATGAGGCTGCTGCACCCGGTCATGCCGTTCGTGACCGAGAGCGTCTGGGACGCCCTTCCCGCGTCCGGTCTCGACGACCACTCCGCCCAGTTCCTCATGGTGGCCGCCTGGCCTGAGCCCGAGCGCTTCGCCGAGTTCGTGAACGAGCGCGCCGAGAGGGACTTCGAGCTCGCCAAGCGCGTCATCTCCTGCGTGCGCTCCACGCGCGCCCGCTATCGCCTCTCGCCGCGCGCCGAGCTCGATGTGTGCGTGCGCTGTGGCGCCGAGGACGCGGCGGTTCTCGCCGGCCAGGAGGGCTTCGTGTGCTCCGTGGGTCACGTGGGGACGTTCGTCGCCGCCGCCGACGCCCAGAAGCCCGATGGCTGCGTCTCGGTGGCCGACGGGTCGCTCGAGATCTTCGTCCACGTGGGCGACCTCGTTGACCTTGTCGCCGAGTCCGCGCGTCTTTCCAAGGAGCTCGCCAAGGCCGAGAAGGACCTCGCGGGCGTTGAGCGCACGCTCGCCAACGAGGGCTTCGTCGCCAAGGCGGCTCCTGCGGTCATCGAGAAGAAGCGCGCGCAGGCCGCCGAGCTCACCGCCACGATCGAGCAGCTCAAGACCCAGATTGCGGACTTCGCCTAGCAAAGGGGACAGGTTATTTCTCTCAGAGAAAGTGGGACAGGCCTGCCGACGGCGGTGGGCCTGTCCCATAATGTGGGGCTTGGCAAACCTGTCCCAAAAACCCTGAGAAGAAAAACACGTCCCCAATTTCTCTGACGCCAGCGGCACGGGGTATCATCGCACCATCGCGGAAGGGAGGCTCGCATGGCCTATGCGGCGCTCGAGGCTCGGGACCTCGGCTTTGGGTATGGGGACGTCCCGGTGTGGGAGGGCGTGTCCTTCTCGCTGGCGGCGGGGCAGGTGGCGTTTCTGACCGGGCCTAACGGGGCGGGCAAGTCGACGCTCTTCCGCTGCCTTGTGGGGTGGCTCGAGCCCAGCGAGGGCGAGGTCCTTCTCGCCGGCGAGCCATTCACGGGGCACACGCGGGTCAGGCCCGGCACGCTCGCCTTCGTTCCCGACGTGCCCAGCTTCTACGACGACCTCACCGCCGCCGAGCACGTCGAGCTCGTGCTGGCCGCCAACCGGGCGGAGGCGGCGCGAGCTCGTGCGGGGCGCCTGCTCGAGCGCTTCGGCCTCACGAGCCGCGAGCGCCTCCTCCCCTCCGCGTACTCGCGCGGCATGCGCGAGAAGCTTGCGCTGGTGCTCGCCCTCGCGCTGCGACCGCGCGTTCTGCTGCTCGACGAGCCGCACGGCCCGCTCGACCGCGAGGCGTCGCTCGTGCTCTCCGAGGAGCTCGCGTCGGCCGCGCGCGAGGGGTCGGCGGTTCTGCTGAGCTGCCACCACGACGTGCCGGGCCTCGTCCCGGACGTCGCGCTCGCCCTTCGTGACGGCGAGCTTCGCCGGGAGCCCTAGCATGGCGGGCAACCTTGGCCTTCTGACGCGCCTTCGCCTGCGCCACCTGCGCAGCGACGCGCGCTTCCTTCTCTTTGCGGTTGGCACGGACATCGACGAGGACCGCGGCTTTCTCGAGCGCACCTATCAGGTCTACCTCGCCGTCATCCTCGCGGCGTCGCTCGCGCTCTCATGGGCGCAGGTGATTGACATCGTCGAGGGGCTGCGCGCGACGATGGGGGCAGATGCCTCCGCGTGGCTCGCCTCCACGCTGCTCGTGCTGGCGCCGGCGCTCGCCATCCTCGCATGGGGCGTGACCGGCATCAGGGAGACGCCTATTCGCCTGGTCGGCCCGGACATCGCGTGGCTCGCTCGCGTGGTGCGCCCGGAGGAGCTCCTCGTGGTGCAGCTCGTCGGCTCTGCCGCGGGAGTCGTGGTCGTGGCCGCGCTCGGCGGCACCCTGCTCGCCGCGCTCGTCGCAGGTCCGTGGATCACGTGGGTGACGGCGGCCGCGCTCGCCCTTCTCACCGCCCGCCTCTTCGTGCTCGACACGGTGCTGCCGAGAAGCGCCGCCGCGCGCCGCGCCCGCCGGGCCGCCACGGGGTGGGCGGGGGTCGTCGTCGCGTCCATGGGCGTCGGGCTTATCGCCGCCTCGGGGTTTCTCGCCGAGCTCGTTCCCGCCGCCCTCACGCCCCACGCGCTCCTCGCGGCGCTCGCCGCGGACGTGCTTCTCCTCGCGGGAGCGGTGAACTGCGCCGGAAGGGCGAACATGGCCTTCGTCATCGATGACAACGAGCTCTATGCCGCCCGCTGCGCCATGCGCTTCCTCGCCTTCTTGGACGGCGGGGCATATCGGGAGGCGTGCCGGCGTCGCCGTGCCCGCCGCGGGCGGCAGGCGAGAAGGACCTGGCGCTTCGGGGCCGGGCGGGCGGCGGCCGTCTCCCACGGGCTGCTGGGCCTCGTGCGGAATCCCGCGTCCGTCCTCGGCCTGCTCGCGTGGGGTGCGCTGCTCGTTCCCATGGGCGCCCTCCTCATGGTCTCCGACGTGGGCGTCGGCGTGCTGCTCTCGTGGCTCGTCTTCACGTGCTTCTCGCTTCGCACCCCGATCGGGCTCGGGCGGGTCTTCCGCGAGGACTGCCGCAACCGGCTCGTGCGCTCGCTTCTTCCGTTTGGCCGCCTCGAGCTCCTGGTCCTCGACGCGCTGCCGGCGCTCGCGGTGACGCTTGTCTCCTCGGTTGCGGTGACGGCTGCCGCCGCCCCGGCGCTGGGGGCGGACGCGTCTCTCGCCGCGGCCCTTGCCGTCGCCCTGGACCTGCTGCTTCTGCTGTCGTGCGGGCTCGACGACCCCGCGGCTCCCGTGCGGCTGGGCTCCGTGCTCGTGACGGGCTTTGCCGGTGCGGTGGCCTCGCTCTTCCTCGTAGGGCTTGCGTCCCTGCTTGGGTCCGCTCCGGCGCTCGCGTGCGCGCTTCTCGTCGACGCGCTTCTCGCAAGGACGCTCCGGTAGGGCGCGGTCGCGCGTGGCCGCGCGCCGCGGGGCCGCCATGGGCGCGGCGAGCCGCCTACGCCCAGCCGCCTACGCCCAGCCCAGGAGGTCGCGGATCACGCGGCTGGCGAGCATCTGGCCCATGATGGGCGGCAGGTAGCTCATCGTGCCCAGAAGCGACCCCTCGCGCATCCACTGCTCGTCGGAGATGGCCTCCATGCGCACCGGGTGCTCGTCCGAGAAGAGCACGCGCAGGCCGTGGATGCCGCGTCGATGGCACTCCTTGCGCATGATGCGCGCGAGCGGGCAGTTGACGGTGTCCTCGATGAGGGCGAAGCGCAGGCGGCACGGGTCGAGCTTGTTGGCGCCGCCCATCGCGGAGAGCTCGGGGACGCCGCGCTCCTGGCACCAGGCGGCGAGGCGCAGCTTCTGGGCCACGGTGTCGATGGCGTCGACGACGTAGTCGAGGGGGCCGAGCTCGTCCATCTGCTGGGGGAGCGCGTCCTTGTCCAGGAACGCAGTCACGGCGGTGACGTCGGCCGTGGGGTTGATGTCGAGCGCCATGGCGCGCATGACCTCGGCCTTGGGGCGTCCGATGGTGCTGTGGAAGGCGAGGGCCTGGCGGTTGATGTTGCTCGGAGCCACCACGTCGCGGTCCAGGAGCGCGAGGTGGCCCACGCCGCCGCGGGCGAGCGCCTCCGCGCAGCTCGAGCCCACGCCGCCGAGGCCGATCACGGCGACACGCGCCGCCGCGAGCCGCGCGAGCCCCTCGTCGCCGACGACGAGCCTCAGCCTGTCCGTTGCCTTCTCCGCCACTCAACCTCCCGAAAAGGGGACGCGTTTTTTCTCTCAGAGATTTTGGGACAGGTCTGATTCTGCCGCAATAGGCCTGTCCCAAAATCTCTGAGAGAAAAAACGCGTCCCCTTTTGCGTTACCGGTCTGCGACGCCTTTCGCGCGGGGTACTCCACTCTGGTAAAGTGCGGCCAGTGAGATCCGAGGGGGTTTGCATGCACAGAGAGTTCCTGATGGGCAACGAGGCCATGGCCGCGGGCGCGCTCGCCGCGGGCGTGAACGTGGTCGCCGGCTACCCCGGGACGCCGTCGACGGAGGTCCTGGAGGCCGTGGCGCGGCGCAGGCCCGAGGGGGTCTACGTGGAGTGGTCGGTCAACGAGAAGGCCGCGCTCGAGGTTGCCGCCGGCGCCGCCTACGCAGGGGCACGCGCGCTCGTCACGATGAAGCAGGTGGGCCTCAACGTCGCCTCCGACCCGCTCATGAGTCTGTCCTACATCGGCGTCAAGGGCGGCATGGTCGTGCTCGTGGCGGACGACCCCGGCCCCATCTCGTCCCAGACCGAGCAGGACACGCGCACCTTCGCCGCCTACGCAAAGCTGCCGATCCTCGACCCGTCGAGCCCGTCCGAGGCCTATGCGATGATGGGGGAGGCCTTCGCGCTCTCCGAGGAGCTCGGCTGCCCCGTGATCGTCCGCCCGACCACGCGCGTGGACCACGGCTACGAGGACGTGGAGGTGGCCGATCCCGATGAGTGGTCGCGCAACGAGCCCGAGGGCTTCGTCCGCGACCCGTCGCGCTGGGTCATCTTCCCCGCGCTCTCCGTGCGCGCCCATGCCTCCATCGAGAGGCGCGACGCTCTTCTCGCCAAGCGGTTCTCCGGTTACGCGAGAAACACGACGACGCAGATGGCGGGACCTGCCGCCCGCCCGCGCCTCGGCGTTGCCACCCATGGCATCAGCGCGACCTACGTTGCGGAGAACCTTGGCGAGAAGGACGACGTGCGCGTGCTCCGCGTGGCGACCCCGTACCCCTTCCCGGAGGA
Source organism: Thermophilibacter sp. ZX-H3 (assembly GCF_052599055.1). Classification (NCBI taxonomy): domain Bacteria; kingdom Bacillati; phylum Actinomycetota; class Coriobacteriia; order Coriobacteriales; family Atopobiaceae; genus Thermophilibacter; species Thermophilibacter sp. ZX-H3. Next base: position 30,974 of record NZ_JBQXES010000023.1, read on the forward strand.
CCTGGCCGCCGACTTCCTCGACGGCCTCGACGAGGTCCTCTGCGTCGAGGAGCTCGACCCCGTGATCGAGCGTGCCCTGGTGGCGGCCTGCGGCCGCCGCGGCCTCAACGTCAAGATCCGCGGCAAGCTCACCGGCGACATCCAGCCGTCGGGCGAGAACACCGTCGAGTCCGTAGGACGCGCCATCGACGCATTTCTCGGTAAGGGAGAGGCCAACGAGATCGAGGCGCCGGGCATTTCCCCGCGCGCAGTTTCGCAGGCCGAAGGCCGAGAATGTTTGAGCACGGAGAAATGCCCGGCGCCCCCCACGCTCCCGATTCGCCCGCCCGTCCTCTGCGCCGGCTGCCCGCACCGCGCGAGCTTCTACGCCGTTAAGAAGGCGATGCGCGGGCGCAAGACGCTCTTCTGCGGCGACATCGGCTGCTACACGCTCGGCAACGCCAAGCCGCTCGACATGGTGGACACGTGCCTGTGCATGGGCGCGGGCATCAACATCGCGCAGGGCGTGACGCACGTGGAGCCAGACACCGCGGCCTTTGCGTTCGTGGGCGACTCCACGTTCTTCGCCTCGGGCATCACCGGCGTGGTGAACGCCTTCTACAACCAGGCAAACATGACGCTCGTCGTGCTCGACAACTCCACCACGGCCATGACGGGCCACCAGCCGCACCCGGGCACGGGCCGCACGATGATGGGCCAGGTCGTGGAGAAGGTCTCGATCGAGCGCGTCCTTCTCGCCATCGGGCTCGCGGTGGTGGAGACCGTGGACCCGCTCGACCACGAGGCAGCCGTCGAGACCGTGCGCCGCGTCGCGGACGAGCCGGGCGTCAAGGCCATCATTTTCCGGAGCCCGTGCGTGGTTCTCGCCAGGCCGCGGGCCACGAGCGCGGTGGACGTCGAGAAGTGCGTCGGCTGCCAGCGCTGCGTGCGGGAGCTGGGGTGCCCCGCCCTCGTGCCGGACGCCGCGACGGGCAAGGTCCGCATCGACGCGACGCAGTGCACGGGCTGCACCCTCTGCGAGCGGATCTGCCCCACGCACGCCATCTCGGGAGGTGAGCGCCTGTGAGCGCCAACGTCATCCTCGCCGGTGTGGGCGGCCAGGGCGCCGTCCTCGCATCGAAGCTCCTCGCCCGCGCCGCAATGGGGCGCGGCCTCCCCGTGAAGACGGCCGAGACCATCGGCATGGCGCAGCGCGGCGGCTCCGTGTTCAGCCACGTACGGGTGGGGGAGGGTGCCCACTCGCCCCTCATCGGGCGTGGCCGGGCGGACGCGATCGTTGCCTTCGAGCCCGCGGAGGCCGTGCGCCAGCTGCCGTTTCTCCGTCCGGGCGGCATGGTCGTCACGAGCGACGCGCCCGTCGTCCCCGTCTCGGCCGCCACGGGCGGCCCGGCGTACGACCTGCCCGCGATAGTGTCCCACCTGCGCGAGCGCGTTGGCGAGAAGAACCTCGTCGTCGTGGATGCCGCCGCCGCGGAGGCCGAGCTCGGAACGGCCAGGGCGCTGAACGTCGTCCTTCTCGGCGCCGCGGCCCGGGCCGGCGCCCTCGGCCCCGTCACCGTTGACGACCTTGCGGACGCCGTCCGCGCCACCGTGAGCCCCCGCTTCCTCGACCTCGACCTTGCCGCCCTGTCAATTGGGGACGTGTTTTTTCGCGCAGACAAAATGGGACAGGCTTGCCCGCGCGCGTACGGCACGTCATCCCGAGCCATCTGGCCCATTGGCCCCCTTCAATAACCTGTCCCATTTTGTCAGCACGAAAAAACACGTCCCCAATTGACGCCCAATTGACGGAGGAGCCAAGCATGAAGATCAGCGAGTCCCAGCTCAAGCTCGTGAACGACCAGGTCCAGCGTCTCGTGGCGTCGGGCAACTACTTTGGCCGGCGCCTCGAGGAGGCGGGCGTCACCGAGGTCACTTGCGAGGAGGACTTCCTCGCGCTGCCCTTCTCCGAGAAGGAGGACCTGCGCAACTGCTACCCGCTCGGCGTCTCTGCCGTGGACGAGCGCGAGATCGTGCGCATCCACTCGAGCTCGGGCACCACGGGCACGCCGGTCATCATCCCCTATACCGCCAAGGACGTCGACGACTGGGCGGAGCAGTTCCGCCGCTGCTACGAGCTCGCCGGCATCACGGCGGACGACCGCATCCAGATCACGCCCGGCTACGGTCTCTGGACCGCGGGCATCGGATTCCAGGCGGGCGCGGAGAAGCTCGGGGCGATGGTCGTCCCCATGGGCCCGGGAAACACCGAGAAGCAGCTTCAGTTCATGGTGGACCTCCAGACAACGGTCATCGGCGCCACGTCCAGCTACGCGCTGCTCCTCGCCGAGGAGGTCGAGAAGCGCGGCCTGCGCGACAGGATAGCCCTCACCAAGGGCGTCATCGGCTCCGAGCGCTGGGGCGAGAAGATGCGCGAGCGCGTGAAGGCGGGCCTCGGCATCTCCATCTACGACATCTACGGCCTCACCGAGGTGTACGGCCCCGGAATCGGCATCTCCTGCGACGCCGAGGACGGCATGCACTACTGGGACGACTACCTCTACATTGAGATCGTCGACCCCGCGACGGGCGAGCCGCTTCCGGACGGGGAGTGGGGCGAGATCGTCATCACCACGCTCGTCAAGGAGGGCGCGCCGCTCATCCGCTTCCGCACGCACGACCTCAGCCGCATCATCCTCGGCACCTGCTCCTGCGGCTGCCCCTTCCCGCGCATCGACGCGCTTCAGGGCCGCTCCGACGACATGGTCAAGATCCACGGCGTCAACGTCTTCCCGCGCCAGATCGAGGAGGTGCTTCAGGGATACCCGCAGCTCTCGAGCGAGTACCAGATTCGCCTGTCGCACCTCGAGGGGCGCGACACCATGCGCATCTACGTCGAGACGGACGGCACGCAGGACTTCCTCGAGCTCGCGGACGAGGTCGCGCACGAGGTCAAGCGTCGCATCGGCTTCACGCCGCTCGTGAAGGTGGTCGAGCTCGGGGTGCTGCCCAGGAGCGAGAAGAAGACCCGTCGCGTCTTCGACGAGCGCTACGACTAGGCGGCGGGCGCACGCGCCGCGGCTGACATCAAATCTGGTCGCGGGTTTCTGGCAGTTTTCGGGCCCCCAGGGGACCCCGAAATGCCAGAAACCCGCGGCCAGATTTGATGCAACGCCCTGCCTGATCCGACAAACGACCCCGCCGCCCCTGTCGGGTCGCCCCTGCTAGGTCGTCGAGAGGCGGTAGACGATTGTGGACTCCCAGGGGCTCCCGGGATCGCAGACGGGCTGCGGCCACTCGGGGTGGTGGATCGCGTCGGGGTAGAACTCGGGCTCGAAGGCGAACCCCGACCGCGGGGCGTAGTCGAAGCCGCCTTTGGCCCCCTTGTCGCCCAGCCAGTTGCCGGTGTAGAGGTGCGCGGCCGGCGTGGTGAGAAGGACCTCGAGCCGCCGCCCGCTCGCGGGGTCGTGGGCGAGAAGGGCGCGGCGGGGAAGGCCTCCCGGGACGTAGCCTCGCACGCAGAGGCAGTGGTCGTAGCCCCGGCCGCGCCGGAGCTGCTCGTCGTCCGCGTCGATGTCGGCGCCGAGCGCCTTGGGCCGGCGGAAGTCGAACGGCGTTCCCGCCACGTCCGCGACCTCGCCGGTGGGCACCGAGTCCTCGCGGACCGGGAGGAAGCGCTCGGCGTCCACCTGGACCACCTGGTCGAGGACGTCCCCCGACCCGTTCCCCGCGAGGTTGAAGTAGGAGTGGTTGGTGATGTTCACGTACGTGGGGGCATCGGTCTCGCACCGGTACGTCACGCGCAGCTCGACGGCCCCGTCCTTCTCGCCCAGCGCGTAGGTCGCGTGGAAGGTGCGGCCGCCCGGCAGGCCGAGCTCTCCGTCGGCGAGGCGACAGGTCAGGCGGACGGCGTTCGCCGCCTCGTCGGCCTCCGCGTCCCAGAGCCGCTTGTGGAGGCCGTGCTCCGAGCTCGTGTGGTTGTTGTTCCGCCCGTCGGGCCCGTCGTTTCCGGGGAGGCGGTAGGTGACGCCCGACAGCGGGACCTCGGCGCGGTCGGTGCGGTTTGCGACGGGGCCCACGGTCCCGCCGAAGAACGCCGGGTTCTCACCGGCATAGCCCTCGACCGAGTCGAAGCCGAGAAGGACGTCCGCCAGGGCGCCGTCACGGTCCGGCAGCTCGAGGGCCAGCAACGTGGCGCCGAAGTCGGACACGGACGCGCGCACGCGCCCTGCCTCGAGGACGAAGCGCGTCGCCTCGGCGCCGTCAGGCGTGGTCCCAAAGGGGCGTCTCTCGATCATGGTGCACCTCCGCTTCTGGTCGTGGCCCCAGTGTAGCGCGCCGCGGCCAGTCGGCGGGCCACCGTCCGGCGGGCGACGGCACGGGCCCAGTGACGGGTTCTGGACGGACGGGGCGCGTTTGGGACGCTCGTCCGTCCAGAACCCGTC